>CAZVXD010000079.1:0-8506 GCA_964631335.1 uncultured bacterium | reverse complement strand
ACCCGAGAGCCGAGTGGCAATTTCCTCGCCGGGGAAATTGACCACGTCTTTCTCGGACAGCACTCCTTGCGAATCAACCGCCGGGGAAACCGACCACGTCTTTCTCGAACGGCAATCCTTCAGATTTCACAAATATTAGTGTATTTCGTGTGATTTGTTGTTTCTCTGTATCCTCTGTCTTTCAAAATTGAGGTTTTAGTGTTGGGCTTCGTGTCTTTGTGTCTTCGTGGCATATAAATCTTGTGTTAATCTGTGGTAAAAAATTTAGACGGGATGGGCTTCAGGCTTGATTTAAAAATAAATTTTAGTAGTATTAAATCATTCTTTGAAATGATTATATATAAAAAGCAAGAAACAAATCTAAATATCATTAAATTGCGGTTTTTTCATTGAAGAAATCCGGGGAGGACCTTAACATGATAAAAAAAATTATCACCAACAAAATCCTACTTGTAACAATCTTATTTTCAACATTAAATATAACCGCATTCGGACAAACCGAAGATATTGTTTACGGTAATTTAATTCAATTTAATGACAATGGAGCATGGTGCTGGTATCAGGACGAAAGATCCGTTATCGATACCAGCGGAGAAAAATTGGTTGTCGGTTCCGTAGCTTCTGATTCCGGCTGCGGCAATGCTCCCCGTTTCGGAGATATAGATGCGGTCATTTTCGACCTCCAATCTATGACCCCGCGAAAATACATTCTCAGAGAAGGCGGCGGGCAATTTTACTGTGACGACCATCACGCGCCCGGCATTTTAGTTCGTACCGACGGCAAATACACCGCTTTTTACGCCGCCCATTTCGGACTGCAGAGTTCATTTTTCAAAATATACGATTCTGGTGCGTGGAGCCCGGAGTACGAATTCAACTGGGACGATTCTATACCCGGCGGTTCGGATTACCAGACCACTTATTCTAACCTTTACTATCTGTCCGATGAAGGCAGGATGTTTAACTTCGCGCGTGGCAACGACGGAGGAAGTCCCAATTTTATGTACTCCGATAACGGCGGTGACAGATGGGCGTATGGCGGACAATTAACTGCCGGAACGGGAGTGGGAGGATACACTAAAGGTTATTACAAATACTGGGGAAACGGTATCGACCGGATAGATTTTATATGCACGGAAACCCATCCCCGAAACTATAACACCAGCATATACCACGCTTACATATATAACGGCAAAGTTTTTGACTCATTCGGCACCGAAGTAGATTCCAACATTTATAATAGAACTTTTATTCCTACAACAAATGATTTTACTACCGTCTTCCCGGCTAACACGGAATTAAATGGATACACTATGACTCACTGCTGGAATAATGAAATCCAGACATACGAAGACGGGACAATCGCCGCGATAATATCGGCGAGAACAGGCGGCGGCTCGAGCGACCCTGATCATGCTTTTATATACTGCCGCTTTAACGGGTCAAGCTGGGAATCCACATATTTATGTCAGGCGGGCAAGAAAATGTACGATTCCGAAGAAGATTATGTCGGATTGGGAGCGATACATCCGAGCGATCCCAACATTATTTACATTTCCACAACTTACGATCCGCGGGATGATGCCACATTCCTCGGTGTTCATGAAATATTTAAGGGTATTTCGAACGATAACGGAACAACGTGGACATGGACCCCCGTAACTCGAAACTCCTCCAGGGATAATTTTCGACCTATAATTCCGAAGTGGAGCGAAGATAATATGGCACTACTATGGTTCAGAGGAACTTATTTCAGAGCGCAGGAATACGACGCCGCGATTGTGGGAATTATTGAACGTTCATCCGATTCAATCGTGATGATGAATTATGTGGACGCTTCCACGGAAAACACATTCTTAGCGGACGGCTCGGCGCTCACGACAACCGGTCCCGATGATAACCCGGGAGCCGGCGACAATCAGTGGCACAGGAGAACCTCTTACGGAAACGACAACTCCGTATTAACCTCAGCCGAAATCGGCTTTGAAGACGCGCCTGTTATTAAAACACAATTAACAGATATAGAAGAAGGAACCTATGACGTCTGGGCTAACTTCTGGGGGAACCCCGAAAACGACTGGAGAATCGAAGGGGGGCTTCATCCGGACAGCATGCAAATATTCAGGCAAATGGCATGCAAGCAGGTGGCAAGCGGAGACCACAATACCGAAATCGTTTTGACGGGTGAAGACAACACATTCCTCTATCAGGCATACCTGGGAAGAGTTGTAATTGAGCCGGATGACACCCTTAACGTTTTTATCGACGATGAAGCGATTCAAGTGGGCCCGGACGGAACGGAAGTGGGAGACATTTGCCGCACATGGTATGACGGAATCACTTATGCCCATCCTGGTCGACAACCGGGAAGCGTAAGTATAGTACAATATGATGAAGAGGAAAACTCTCCTACAGGAGACCGCCTGAAACAAAATTATCCGAACCCGTTCACATCGAATACCATTATAAATTATACATTATCGAAATCCGTCAATGTTAAATTGTCCGTATATAACACGTTGGGGCAGGAAGTAGCAAAATTGGTAAACGGCCATGAAAACGCTGGTTCACACAGGATCGAATGGGACGCAGGAAATTTATCCTCAGGCGTTTATTTCATAAGAATGACGACAGGAGATAAATCCCTTACCAAGAAAGCAATGATATTGAGATAATTTAACAAGTTTAATAGTCAAATAATCTTAAAGTAGTTAAGATGTTAGAAGGTTAGAAAGTAATAACAAAACTTTGTGTTTTTTCGCGATTTGTGTGAGATAAAATTTTAAGTTTCGTGTTTCGCGTTTAAAGTTTCGGGTTAAAAAAACAAAAATAAATTCTTTGTATCTTTGTGTTCTTTGCGGTTAAACATAGCTTTTGTGTTTGAGTTAAAAAATAATTTGTGCTGTTCGTGTTATTTGTTGTTTCTCTAAGTTTTTAGAGCTGGGGAGTCTTAAACTACAAATTATCTCTTTTTTTAATCTGTGCTTATCTGTGATCATCTGCGGCTAACTCTGTTTTTTATTTTCAATTTGTAATTTCCAACTTGCAATTTACAATTAGACACTGCAAGGTGTCGTACTTCTCTGTATCCTCTGTGGTTCAATCCACAGTGGTGTGGCGGAGCAGACTTGACAGAACGACAAATTCACATTACCTTGTTAACAAATCAGATATTACAATAAAAAGGTTAAAAATTTTTATAAAACACGGAGATAAAATATGGGGTTTTTAGATGATGATTATCTGTTAGAAAGTACATCCGCGATAGAACTTTACGCGAGAATAAAAGATTTACCTATAATAGACCTCCACAGTCATATAGATATAGAGGAAATACTTCGTAACAAACCGGCAAAAGACATATGGGAAGCCGAAGGCGCAACCGATCATTACGTCTGGGAATTGATGAGGAGAAGGGGTGTGACGGAAGAAAAAATCACCGGCAAATCTACTAACAGAGAAAAATGGACGGCTCTGGCAGAGGTCTTCCCGGAGCTCGGCGGGAACCCGACTTATGAGTGGATACATCTCGATTTAAGAAGAAGATTCGGAATCCAGGAACTAATTTCCAAACAAACCTCAGACGCAATATGGGAAAAGACTTCAGCGCTTTTAGAAGATGAATCCATGACCCCTCAAAATTTACTAAAATACATGCGAATAGAATTGATGTGCACAACAGATGATCCCACCTCTGATCTGAGATACCACAAAAAAGCAAGGGAAGAATTAGAAAAACCGGTAATACTTCCCACATGGCGTCCTGATAAAGTAATGAATATCGAAAACGGCATCTGGAAAGATTTTCTTGAAGAACTGGGAAAGAAAACCGGTGAAGATACAGGTCAGCTGGAAGGGCTTTTGAAAGCTTTAGAAAAAAGGCACGATTATTTCTCCAAACACGGCTGTATAGCAAGCGATCACGGAATGGAAAAACCTTATTCTTTCCCGGTACCGGCTAAAATCGCTGCCGATATACACAGCAGAGCATTTAAGGGCGAAAAATTAAAAAAGAAGGAAATAATAGCTTATAAGGCATTTATGCTAAATGAACTTGGCAAATTAAATAAGGCAAAGAACTGGCTGACACAACTGCACATAGGCGCAGTGAGAGATTATAGAAACGAATTATTAAAAACCCTGGGAGTCGACTCCGGCGGAGATATCTCTACTCAAAACGTTGATTTCGCGGGAGGTCTCAAATATTTCTTAAATGAATTTGCCGAAGATATGGATATAGTGATTTATTGCCTGGATCCTACACATCTTCCGACAATAACAACAATTGCCCGAGCTTACCCCAAAGTAATCATCGGCGCGCCATGGTGGTTTAACGACAGTCCGTTCGGAATGGAAACACAATTAAAATACGTGGCTTCGGTCGATCTTATTTCCAACTGCGGAACCATGGTAAGCGATTCTCGAAAACTCTTATCATACGGATCCAGAACAGAAGTATTTCGAAGGGTTTTGAGCAATGTGGTGGGAGAAATGATGGAAAAGGGACAAATCCCCCGAATAGTAGCACAGGAACTGGTTGAAAACTTATCTTATCATAGAGTTAAAAATCTTTTGGATTCAAGAAGCAAATAATTATTTCGCGATAGAAAAAATTCAAATTAAATATCGGAGGAGATGATAACATGGACTTATCAAAATTTTTTAATCTTGAAGGAAAAGTAGCCGTAATAACCGGCGGAGCAGGGATTTTATGTTCCGAGATGGCAAGGGCAATAGGTGAACGCGGAGGCAAGGTCGTAATTCTCGACATTTCCGAAGAATCAATGGATAAACTGAGTAAAGAGCTTAACGCAAAAGAGATAGAAAACCTCACCATAAAAACGAATATATTGGATAAAGACAATCTTACAAAAGCGGCTGAAAAAACAATGGAAAAATTCGGTCAGGTGGATATATTAATAAACGGCGCCGGAGGGAATAAAGCAGAAGCAACCACCAGTCCCGACAAATCGTTTTTCGACCTGCCGGAAGATGCTGTAAAGTGGGTATTTAACTTGAATTTCCTGGGGACATTTTTAACTACTCAGGTTTTCGGTAAATTAATCGCGGCTAAAGGAGAAGGAGTAATTATAAACATCTCCTCGATGGCGGCATACGCTGCTCTAACCAAGGTCCCCGTATATTCAGCGGCTAAAGCGGCCATAAGCAACTTCACTCAATGGCTGGCGGTACACATATCCAGAAACTACTCGAATAAAATAAGAGTCAACGCCATAGCCCCGGGATTTTTCCTCACGGAACAAAACCGTTATTTATTAATGAATAAAGATAATAAAACTCTCACGGAAAGAGGAAAAACCATTATAGAACACACACCGATGAAAAGATTCGGAGATCCTACCGATCTGGTTTCTACAATTCTGTGGCTTGCTTCACCTGGAGCAGAATTCGTACACGGTATTGTAATTCCCGTAGACGGAGGATTTTCGGCATTCGGCGGGGTTTAATACAAATGCAAGAATTAAATATTAAAATTAAAAATGACATATCAAAGTTCAAAAATCAGAAAAAAATTAGAAACAACGAATTACACGAATAGCACAAATCAAAAACAAATAAACATCAGGAGGTAAATTAATGAATAAAAAATCTGATATAGGTTTGATCGGATTAGCTGTAATGGGTGAAAACCTGGCTCTCAATATGGAAAGCAAAGGTTTTACAGTCTCAGTGTATAACAGAACACTTTCAAAGGTCGATAATTTAATCGAAGGCAGAGCACGGGGAAAAAACATTATAGGAACCCATTCTCTGGAGGAATTCGTTAACTCGATCGAGCCTCCGAGGAAAATTTTCTTAATGGTTAAAGCCGGGAAACCGGTAGACGCGGTAATCGGTCAAGTTACTCCTCTTCTTTCTAAAGGGGATATACTAATAGACGGAGGAAACACTTTCTTCAAAGACACGGAAAGAAGAGCTAAAGAAGTAGAAGAAAACGGGCTTTTATATATAGGAACCGGAGTCAGCGGAGGAGAAGAAGGAGCTCTTAAAGGTCCTTCCATTATGCCGGGAGGACATAAAAAAGCTTACGATGCTGTCGCGCCAATCCTTACAAAAATCGCGGCTCAGATACAGGGCGAACCCTGCTGCGATTATATGGGACCGCTTGGCGCGGGGCACTATGTAAAGATGGTTCATAACGGTATCGAATACGCTATTATGCAGACTATAGTCGAATCCTACGATTTGATGAAAGACGTTTTAAATTTAAGTGCCGGAGAACAAGGCGAGCTTTTCTCAAAATGGAATGAGGGCGTACTCGGTTCATATCTGATAGAAATTACAGGGGAAATTTTAGCAAAAGTAGATGAAGAGACCGGTAAGGCGCTGGTCGATGTTATACTTGATGAGGCTTCCCAGAAAGGCACGGGAAAATGGACGTCTCAAAACGCTATGGACTTAGGGGTCCCCATACCTTCTATAGACTCAGCTGTGGAAGCAAGATTTATTTCCGCGTATAAACCCGAAAGGGTAGAAGCTTCAAAAAAACTTACAGGTCCGTCTCTGAAATTCGACGGAGATAAGGATAAATTCATTCAAACCGTACACGACGCCCTGTATGCCTCGGAAATTCTCGCGTACACCCAGGGACTTTCTCTGTTAACTTCAGCCTCAAAGGAATACGATTTCGATTTAAATCTCGGCAACATCGCTAAAATCTGGAGAGGTGGGTGTATCATCAGATCAAAACTGCTGGGAGATATAACAAAAGCTTATGAAAGAAATAAAGAACTCCCCAACCTGCTATTCGACGACCACTTCGGAGGAATCCTAAACGAAAAGCAGAAGGCGCTTCGTGAAGTAGTACAGACAGCCAACAAATTCGGTATCCCCTGCCTGGTAACCGGTTCCTCTCTGGGTTATTATGACAGCTACAGAAAAGAACGCCTTCCGGCAAATCTTATACAGGGACAGAGAGATTACTTCGGAGCCCACACTTATAGAAGAATAGATAAGGAAGGGATTTTTCATACAGAATGGCAATAGGAAAAGGTCTGGGAAAAGGATATCTTTCCGAAGAAAAAGCAAAAAAACTTTCATCGGAAGCTCTTTCCGGTATAGAGTGCGCGAATAAAAAAGTTCTGGTAATAATACCCGACCACACACGCACAGCTCCGGTGAGTCTCTTTTTCAAAATAATAACCGAACAACTCGGGGCAAAGGTCAAAAAACTCGATTATCTGGTTGCTCTGGGTACACATCCTCCCATGGAAGAAGAAAAAATACTGAAACTGGTGGGGATTTCACAGAAGGAAAGAAAAGAAAAATATTCATGGATAAACTTTTTCAATCATAAATGGGACGACCCGAACTCTCTTACGACAATCGGAACCATACCGGAAAACAAAATAGAAGAAATCTCCAATGGCCTTTTAAAAGAAAATGTAGAAGTACAGGTTAACAAGATGATTTTGAATTACGACTATATCATTATAGTCGGACCTGTCTTCCCTCATGAGGTTGTAGGTTTTTCGGGAGGGAATAAATATTTTTTCCCGGGAATCGCCGGTCCGGAAGTGCTGCATTTCTTTCACTGGCTGGGAGCACTTATAACGAATCCCAAAATCAACGGGACAAAAGACACACCCGTAAGGAAAGTTATAGACATCGCCTCCTCATTCATAAAAAAACCAAAACTTTGCTTTTGCCTGGTCATAAAAGATAAAAAACTGAGTGGTTTATTTATCGGACAGCCTGAGGAAGCCTGGACAGAAGCGGCGGATCTTTCGAAAAAATTAAACATAGTTTATAAAGACAAAACTTTTAAAAAAGTACTGGGCGTCGCACCGAAAATGTACGACGACCTGTGGACAGCGGGAAAAGTCATGTACAAACTCGAAAACATAGTAGAAAACAGCGGAGAACTTATAATTTACGCTCCACATATCACAGAAGTTTCATACACACACGGAGAACTACTGGATGAAATCGGATACCATGTAAGAGATTATTTTCTGAAACAGCCTGGTAAGTTTTCCCGAATTCCGGGAGGCATAAAAGCTCATTCAACACACGTCAAGGGTATAGGAACTTATGAAAAAGGGACAGAAAAACCCAGAATAAACGTAACTCTTGCCACGGGCATACCGAAGGAAAGATGCGAAAAAATAAACCTGGGATACAAAGACTATAAATCTATTAATCTATTAGATTGGAAAAACAAAGAAGACGAAGGGATTCTTCTTGTGCCTGACGCCGGAGAAACCCTGTATCGTTTAAAACAAAGGAAATGAGAGGTCAAAAGTGAATGAGAATAAAAATGTAATCGTGGCACAATCAGGCGGACCCACTCCGGTCATCAATAATTCTCTTCGCGGAGTGATAGAAACCTGCAAAAAAATGCCGGATAAATTCGGAAAAATTTATGCCGGTTTTCACGGAATAGAAGGAGTCCTGAAAGAAGAACTGCTGGATATAAGCGCTCAGGATGAAAAAGAAATAGAATTGCTTAAAAACACACCGGCAGCCGGTTCGATAGGAACCT
>CAZVXD010000078.1:0-8595 GCA_964631335.1 uncultured bacterium | reverse complement strand
GGAGGGATAGGTTGGTACAGAAAGACATTTACTATTCCTGAAACCGAAAAAGATAAATTGATTTTTATTGACTTTGACGGCATTTATGAAAACAGCGAAGTCTGGATAAACGGTCATTATCTGGGTAAAAGACCATACGGTTATATTTCTTTCAGATATGAATTAACTCCACACCTTAATTACGGCGAAAAAGAAAACGTAATTGCAGTAAAGGTCGATAACTTTCATCAACCAAACTCAAGATGGTATTCAGGCTCGGGAATCTACAGAAATGTCCACTTAATTCATACAAATAAAATCTTTGTAGATCACTGGGGAACATTTATAACAACGCCAAAAATTACTAAAACAACAGCCGAAGTAAATATTAAGACTAACATAAGGAAAAAATCAATCGAAGAAAAACAGATAACATTAAAAACTGCTATTTTTGATGAAAAAGGTAAAGAAATCAATTCAACTATCGCCGAAATAACTTTAAAAGATACCATCACCCCAGTTGAACAGGAAATAGAGATTAAAAATCCGAATTTATGGTCTGTTGAAAATCCGTACCTGTATAAAGCTGTTTGCCAAATCGAGCATGAGAGAAAAGTTTTAGATGACTACCGGACAATTTTCGGTATCCGTTATTTTAATTTCGATCCTCAGAAAGGCTTTTTCCTTAACGGAAAACATGTTAAAATTAAAGGCGTTTGTAACCACCACGATCTTGGGTGCCTTGGGTCTGCCGTAAATACCCGGGCTATTGAACGTCAGCTTGAAATATTAAAAGAAATGGGATGTAACGGCATCCGTACTTCACACAATCCGCCCGCACCCGAATTACTGAATTTATGTGACCGGATGGGTTTTATAGCAATGGATGAAGCATTCGATATGTGGGAGAAAGGTAAAACCGAGTTCGACTATCATCTGTATTTCAAAAAATGGCACAAAAGGGACCTTGAAGACATGATTAAGCGAGACCGTAACCATCCGAGTGTTTTTATATGGAGTATAGGAAACGAAGTTATGGAACAATGGGATAAAGAGGATAGCACCGGTTCGGTCTTAGCTAAAAGACTGGTATCAATTGTAAAGAATCTCGACCCGACGCGTCCAGTCACATCGGCATGCAATGGTACCGAACCTTCAAATCCAGTTATACGGTCAGGTGCCCTGGATTTAATAGGATACAATTATAGTGAAGAGAAATATCCGGATTTTCCGGAAATATATCCCGGACAAAAATTTATCGCTGCGGAAACGAATTCAGCCCTGGCAACACGTGGCTCCTATGATATGCCTTCCGACAGTATAAGACGGTGGCCTCCGCGCTGGGATCTGCCGCTATTGGACGGAAATCCGGATTATACCTGCTCCTCTTACGATAACTGCAGTACACCATGGGGTACAACCCATGAAGAAACCTGGAGAATCGTAAAAAAATATAATTTTATTTCCGGTATGTTTATATGGACTGGATTTGATTATCTTGGAGAGCCTACCCCTTACGATTGGCCGGCACGAAGTTCTTATTTCGGCATTATGGATTTAGCCGGTTTTCCTAAAGACGCTTATTATTTTTATCAGAGCGAATGGACAGACAAACCCGTTTTACATGTTTTCCCTCACTGGAACTGGAAAGAAGGAAGTATAATAGATATATGGACTTACACCAACTATGATAAAGTAGAACTCTTCCTGAACGGTGAATCGCTGGGAGAGAAACAAAAAGCTGGGGACGATTATAGATTAGTGTGGCGACTAACTTACGCGCCTGGTGTAATAAAAGCCATTGCGACTAAAGAAGGGGAAAAGCCTCTTATAAAAGAAATAAAAACTGCCGGAGAACCTGGGAAGATTGTTCTTGAGCCCGACCGTAACCTTATTAGTGCCGACGGAAAAGATCTTTCATTCGTAACTGTAAAGGTGGTAGATAATGAAGGAATATTAGTGCCCTATGCCGACAATTTGATCAATTTTGAGATACGGGGAAAAGGTTTCATTGCCGGGGTCGACAACGGAAACCAGACAAGCCACGAGCCTTTTAAAGCAAATTATAGAAAAGCATTCAACGGGATGTGTCTGGTTGTCATTCAAGCGAAAGAAAACCCCGGAAGCATTTCCCTGAAAGCTACTTCTGAAGAATTAGAGTCAGCTTCGGTTAATATTACAGTGAAATAAGTATTTCCCATCTATTTCAGAAGTTTATAGATCGCGTAACTCTGCCTCGGAGTGGTAACCCGATATTTGTCTCCCTTAATCTCGAAATCCATTTCTTTGCCAGCTAATAGCTGGTACTGATCAATGATAGGCTTAAGGCTAAAATTAGCCTCTGCTTCTCTACCCGCCGGGTTCAGAATAACCAGTATCATTTCATCCCCACAGGCACGAGCATATATAAAAGGATACATATTTTCTTTAGCATAAACAGGCACGAATTCCGCATACGCGGTCAAGGCTTTTTCTTTTTTTCGGAGTTGAATTAACCTTTTTACTCTGTTTAACAATGAATTGGGGTCTTTTTCCTGGTCTGCAACATTTGGCGCATCTTTTGCAGTATCAACCGGCAAATACAATTTTTCAGGGGAAGCGGTAGAAAATCCTCTGTTTTTCCCTGCTGTCCACTGCATGGGTGTTCTACCGCCCGCTCTGGGTTTATAAGCACCTTCTACATAAGGCAATCCGTAGAGCTGCCGCATACCGATTTCGTTACCGTAAAAGATAAAGGGAACACCCGGCATTGTAAGAGAAAAAGCGAAAATAATCTCGAGGTCGTCGGTCGAACGCTCGATATTGAGCCGTGAAAGGTCATGATTGCCAAGAGGAAGATTAATATATCCCTTGCCTTTGGTTTTTTCATATTGTTCTAAATAGCTTTTAAGGAAATTGGTAATGTTTCCTTTGCCTTCTTTATCGAAGAAACTATGCCCTTCTGAGTATCCGTTCAGTATTCTCCAGCTTTCTTTCTGCAAAAGGTCATTATATCCCTGAAACCAGTGATAAAAATCGGCGTGAAACCCTCCCCCATCGAGAGCTGCTTCAGGGTAGGACCATTCCGCCACCATGAAAGACCCGGGATATTCTTTATCGATAATACTGCGTATTTTATTCCAGAATATTTTGGTTCCCTTATCCCTCTTGCTAAAAAATTTATCGCCTTCTTTTACATGGGCATTTTTAACCAGGGCACCAGCCATATCCGCTCTGAAACCATCCGCGCCCATGTCCATCCAGAACCGTAAAACTTTTTTTAATTCCTCCTGCATCGCGAGAAGATCGGGGTGATCTATCGGCAGCATCCAATCCTCTTCGGGTGCGGCAAATCCAAAATTTAAGGCAGGCTGGCTCCAGTAAAAATTTCGCATGAATTGACCGTTACGTCTGCTGTAACCTTTTATAAAAGCGTCTCTATACTCCTCGGGTGGATTTAACCAGGTGTTATCAGTCCAGATATACCAGTTTGAATATTTATTTTTCTCTTGTTTGGCGGACTCCTTGAACCACGGATGCTCGATGCTCGTGTAACTTATAACGTAATCGAACAATACTTTTAATCCACGTTTCTCTGCTTCCTCAAACATAAATTTTGCATCTACATTCGTGCCGTAGCGGGGAGCCACTTTATAACAGTCTGAAACATCATAGCCCGCATCGTGGAAAGGAGATTCGAAAAACGGATTTATCCAGAACCCGTCTACCCCGAGATTTTTTACATAATCTAACTTTTGAATAATCCCTTCTAAATCACCAATTCCATCTCCATTCGAATCATAGAAAGTCTGCGGATAAATTTGATAAAACACTGCTGTGTGAAGCCAATCCGGACAGGGTGGAATTTTATACTCCCCCGTAACAATAGCCGAGTCAATGGACAGAGTTTTTTCTTCAGCACTCTCACATCTGATTAATATAATAGCAAAAACAATAAAAAGATTTATTATGTTACGCGGCATTTATACCTCCATGTTTTAAAAATATTTTGTCACATGGTCAAAATTTAACAGTAAGTTTTTTACCTTCATATTGAATGACTTTATCAGGATTCTTCGTTATTTCCACTCCTGTTCCATGCCTTTCTTTTACAAGGATGATTTGAAAACTCCTTCTCTCAAGCATTCTCGTAAAAGACCCTTGTCTATTACCGATAGTAAGCTCCTGTGCCGTATTATTCCAGTAGAAAGGAATAGTGGCATATAAACCTTGCTCGTAATTATAATTGTCGTTTTCATCTTCATATAATGTAAATTTGGCATCGGTACCCGGGTATATACGAAGTTCTATTGGGTCGGCTTTCTTTTCCGTTGCGTATTGAATAAAAGGACCCATAGGAATGATAGAACCTTCTTTAACAAATAACGGAATTTTATCCGAAGGAGCATCTGCAACAATCGTCTGTCCGCCTAAATGCCTTTTCCCAGTCCAAAAATCTAACCAACTACTTCCTGCAGGCAAATAAACATTTCTTGTTTTATCCCTTTCCTCGATGGTCTCTTCTTTTTTAAATATTTCCGGCGTCTTCCAGAAAAGTTTCATCTTCGCAGCGCCAGTAGAACGGTTCTGCATTTCCAAAACAAAATTGTATTCTCTACCCGCTTTTAAATTGACAAAATCCGTATACTGTTCAACACTTGTATAAATATAAGGGAGTTCTTTTCCATCTAAGATAATTCGCTTGACATCATAACTTTTTAAATGAAATTGATATTTACCTGTTTGTGTTGGTACAAGTTTGCCTTCCCACCTTACGGAAAAAGCAGAATCGGTCATATAATCTGGTCTACCAGTGTACCAGAGATGATTAATGTTAGGTCCGATCTGCTCATAAGAAAGGTTTTTAAATTCTGAATCTCTGTAATATTTAACATTTATCCCCGGCTTTCCGTTGTTTGTACGGAAATGTTCAGGGCTTATAAGTACGCTCTGCTCCGGGGGCCGATGAATCATATATTCTGTTACAGGACAGACCATTAAGGTGGGCCCAAACATAAACTGGTCGTCTATCGAATAGGTTTTCATATCATTTGTAAAGTCCATGGGCAAACCGCGCATAATCGTATAGCCTTCGCTGGTAACTTTCCAGGCTAGAGAATAAATATAGGGAAGTAATCTATAACGTAAATTATCGATTTTTATCATTGATTCTGTAAATTCACCAAATTCCCAGATTTCCCGAGGAGTTTCCGACCCATGTGAACGAAAAATGGGACAGAAAGCCCCGAATTGAAACATACGGGCATAAAGCTCCTGATAAGACGGATCCTTACCTCCGCCCGAAAAAACGCCTCCATATGCGCCAATAACAAAAGCACCAATATCAAAAGTCCAGTATGGGATACCCGACATACAAAAATTAACCCCGGCAGCAATCTGCTTTTTATAAATTTCCCAGCTGGCTCCGATATCTCCAGACCAGGTAGTCGCCGCGTCTCGCTGCTGTCCCGCAAATGCTGAGCGGGTAAGTATATAGACTCTCTTTTCATCGGTCTCTTTTCTCTGATTTTCGTACAATTTGTCCATCATAACCAGAGAATATGCATTTAGATACCGTGCCCAACTTCCGAGATGATTCGTGCCTACTTTTTTCATTTCATATTCTTGAGACTCCTTCATTGTCGCGTTTATAATATCCGGTTCGGGTGAATCGACCCACCAGGCATCGGCACCCTTAGAAAACAATCCCTTTCTCAAATACTTCCAGTACACATCATTGGCTTCGGGGTTAAAAGCATCATAATACTTAAAACTCGCCCATCCAACTATATCAAAGAGAAAGCCCTTTTTCTGCATTTCTTTATAAATTTCAGTAGCAGGTCCGAGCCCCGGCCAGATAGAAAACATAATATGATAATTCATATTATGAACGGAGTCTATCATCTCCTCCGGTTCCGGATATCTTTCTTCATCGAATACCATGCCACTCCATTCATCGTTATCTCCCCAATACTGCCAATCCTGAATGATATTATCTATGGGAATCCTGCGCTTCCGGTATTCTTGCGCCACACTCAATAATTGCTTTTGGCTAACGTAATGTTCTCTGCTCTGCCAGTATCCATAAGCCCATTTACCATACATGGGAGCCTGTCCGGTTAGGTTTCTGTAAGAAGCAATCACTCCATCCATACTGTCGGCATATATAAAGTAATAATCGATATTATCGCCCACATCGGAAAAGAGATACGATTCCTTATTATTATCTTCAAAAATGGTTTTAGAATAATTATCCCAGAGTAATCCATAGCCACGGGTAGAAATAAGAAATGGCACCACAGCATCAGTATTTGTCTGAACAAGCACAACTTTTCTTCCCCTATAGTTCATGTATCCATACTGGTGCTGACCCAAACCATAAATGCCTTCCCCAGGAGAAAGAATAAACTTCTGCTTTAGACTGAACGCTCTTTCGTGTTTATATTCGACTGGTGTAATATTTATGTTTCCTTCTTCTTTTAAAATATTTTCGCCATTGATTGTTAAATATTCGATTTTACCGCTTTTCTTGGATATATTTAGCCTAATTTTTTCGGAAATTAGAATAACTTCTTTACTATTTTCACTGAATTTTATCTTGACAGACCGAAAATTATCCTTAACAACTACTAAACTAGATTTTTCTGCAGATTCACCCGGCAGCCATCTAACAACACGGACTATATTGTCTGCATAAAATTGAGCTTTCAGATTCATTTTCTCGGTCTCTATCTGAACTCCGTTTTTAACACGTTTGACCATTGTATATACTGTTTTATTATATATTGAACAACTAAGGATAACTAAAATAAACATTAAGACAAAAAGAAAGATTTTCCCGATTTTCATTGTTCCCCCTTTCTGGTTAAACTAATTTTTTATCTTAGCCTAAGCAAAATGAATATAACTTAAATTTATAATTACGTCAAGCGTCAATAGAAATCCGTACGCCAAAGTTCTTTCAAAAGGCATTATGTATCTTATAAACTTAAAAAGAGTATCTGCTCCGGCCCTTTGTGCTTAAAAAATGACCCAGGTGATTAAAAACAGGTATTGACAACTGGTCAAACAATATTATAATTGAATGGATTATGGAAAAAACTCTATTAAAAAAAGTTCTCGAAAACGCGAAAATCATATTAAATATAGAAGCTAAAGAAAAATTCCAAATAATCAACGATCTAGTAAGATCACTAAAATTAAGCAAGGATAACGAAGAAATGCTTGTCAATGCTGTTATCCAGCGGGAAAAAATCGGCTCTACAGGGATTGGCAACGGTATAGCAATACCGCACACAAGAAGTCTGGTAATAAAGGAATTAATGGTCTCAATCGGTCGTCCTCTTAAACCAATAGATTTCGACACACAGGATAAAAAACCTGTACGTCTTGTTTTTTTGTTAGTGGCTCCGCCTTACGCATATAAAAGGGAATACTTAATACTTCTGGGTAAAATAGCGGAAACCTTCAATGAAATTTCTACCGATGAGAAATTGTTTTCAATAGACAATGAAAAAGATTTTAAAGATGAGCTCAGTAAACTTTTTGGAGTGTAAATGGATAAACAACTGTTACTTTTAATTTCACTGCAGGAACTGGATATTTTACGAAAAGATAGAATAAAGGAAGAAGAAGTCGGTTTTGAAATCGACAACATAAAAAAAATGGAAGAAGCAAGATCCAGTATAGTATCTCAGCTGAAAGATCATATTTACCGAAAATACACGAGACTGACCAAAAGATATGGAAGTGCAGTAGTCCCTGTTGTGAACAACATATGTCAGGGTTGTTATTTACTCTTACCCACACAGATGATATCTCCCGATCAGGAAAACAAATCAGTAATTACCTGTCCTAACTGCGGTAGAATATTGTATTGGGTTGATTGACTTCGTTTGTTAACTGATTTCAGTTAATGATAATACCCAAAAGTCTTTTCGAAGAAAAACCTTTATTTAATAAAACCAGATTAAAAGATAATCTTTTTCAAATCAGATTCAAATCTGAAGTTAACACCTTTGATAAAAATAACGATAATGTTTATTTTTTACTTAAAGATACGAAAAAAAGATCAAAAGCCTGTATATTGGTCCACGGCATGGGCATGGAAATTGGTTCAAAATGGGACACTTATTTGAGAGTTGTCCCGGAAACGATAGGAGCTTGTTATATAGATCTCCCCTATCAGCGGCGCAGAAAAACCGAAAAAAATCTGTTAAGTTCGTTCAGTGATGGGCTTTTTACTTTTAATTTTTTTAGACAGGGAACTCTGGATATAATAAAAACAGTAAGTATATTAAAAAATCTTGGTTATAAAGAAATATCAATAATAGGAATTAGTCTCGGGAGCATGTTTTCCATTATGTCGATGGCTCTAGATAAGCGAATCGAGAAAGGAGTTTTTATCTTGTCCGGAGGGGATTACAGTATAATTACCTGGAAAAGTCCGGTTATGTATAAAGTCAGAGAAGCTTATAAAAGGGAAAATATAACCCGTCAAAGTTGTCTGAAAGCCAGAACACTTATTAACCCTTTTCTTGAATCCGTAAAAAAATGCGAAAATCCATTTAATGTAAAAAGCAATATAATATGCCTTTATTTTGACCCCCTGACTTTCGCGCCTTTAATAGATCCGGA
>CAZVXD010000077.1:0-8706 GCA_964631335.1 uncultured bacterium | reverse complement strand
GATTATGAAAAACAGATATTCAAGATTTTAGATAAAAGAAATACTGAGATAAAACGAAATTCAGAATGGCTTTCGAAGTTGTCTCCGACAGAAATAGTAAAATTATCTTCCGGAATAACTATGGCAAAAATGATGGAAAGAGATGATTTTGCCAAGAGATTTAAAGAAGAGGAGCCTATAGCGCTGCACGAATTCCTTTATCCGATTTTTCAGGCATACGATTCCGTCGCGGTAAGGTCCGATATAGAGCTTGGAGGAACAGACCAGCACTGGAATCATTTGCTTGGCAGGGATATGCAGAGGAGTTTCGACCAGGAGCCTCAGGTGGTTATGCTTATGCCCATATTGGAAGGGTTGGATGGTGTTAGAAAGATGAGTAAATCTTACGGAAATTATGTAGGAGTAACTGAAAACCCCAAAGAACAATTCGGAAAGCTGATGTCTATACCCGATGATTTAATATTGAGGTACTTCAAATTATGCCTCGATTACGATGAAAATTCACTTAAAGACATCAAAAAAAGGCTTAAAGCCGGCGAGAATCCTATGGATGTAAAAATGGAACTTGCCGAGAAGGTTGTCACACTGTATCATGATAAAAGAGATGGAGAAAGGGCAAGAAAAGAATTTATTAAAGTGTTTTCGAAAAATAAAGAACCGGAAGATATTAAAGAATTAAAAGTCAAAAAAGGTCAAAAAATCTGGATAGTTGAATTGCTTGAAAAGGCAGATTTTGTTAAATCCCGAGGAGAAGCCCGCCGATTAATAAAAAACGGAGCCCTTAAAATAGACGGAAAGAAGTTTACAGATTTTACCCTCAATGTATCATTTGACGAAGCCACAGTAGTCAGAGTTGGTAAGCTTAGATTCGTTAAAATTATACCGGAATAAAGCGATGACAGAAAAAGATATTGCGATTATAATTCCCGCTTTTAACGAAAAAGAAAATTTATTACCTTTGATGCAGGAAATAGACTTTGTTGTTAAAAAAGATAAGAGGGACTATGAAGTAATAATAGTCGACGACGGCAGTTTCGACGGAACTCTCGAGGAAGCCGAAAAATTAAAAAAAGAATATAAATATTTGAAGATTTCCGGTCATCGTGCCAACCTCGGTAAAACAGAAGCAATTTTAACCGGATTCAGGCGTTCATCCGCCCAGATTCTGGTTATTATGGATGCGGATCTTCAGTTTGACGCAAACGACATACCCGCACTAATAGAAGAATTGAAGAAAGGTTACGATATAGTTACCGGCTGGAAACAGGGTGATTATCAGAAAAAAATTGTATCCGGAATTTACAATTTTCTGTCGAGACGACTTTTCGGACTCAGGATACATGATCAAAACTCCATCAAAGCATTACGAAGCAAAGTTTTAGAGGAGATTGATTTAAGAAAAGATTGGCATCGTTATATCGTCGCGTTAGCGGTTAGTAAAGGGTTTAAGGTTTCCGAAATTAAAGTAAAGCTTAGGGAAAGGAAATTTGGTGAGTCGAAATACGCTGGTAAGGGAAGAGTTGTGGTGGGGGTAATGGATCTCTTAGCTGTAAAAATACAGATTTCTCTTTTGCGAAAGCCTTTTCTGTTTTTCGGAACTTCCGGAGCCATCCTTTTTATTCTGGGTATATTGGCTGGTATTTACGGTATCATTCAGCGATTTGTTTATAATCACGGATATAGACCCATTTTGTATCTGGTTATTCTTTTAATCGTTTCAGGTCTGGTACTTTTTACTGTGGGTTTTATAACTGAATCTGTCGCGGCTCTGGCTGAAAACGTAAAAAGACTCGAGAGGGAGGTCTCCAGTCGTGAATCTAAAAAAGAAGCTACAGAAGACCAGAGATAATTTTAGCAAAAAACTACGTAATATTTTTGGCAGAAGAGACCCGAAAGCTTTATTGGATATAGAAAACTTGTTGATAGAAGCCGATTTCGGTTTGGATACAGCGGTTTCGATTGTCGGTGCTCTTGAAAAAACAAATCCGGACAATTATTTGCCTTCTCTTAAAAATGAACTTATTAATATTCTAAAAAAACCTTTAAATGAAGTAAATTCTTATAAAGAACCTGTTGTTGAGTTATATGTTGGAGTAAATGGAGTGGGGAAGACTACAACATTGGGGAAAAGGGGATGGAATCTTTCTAAAAAAGGGAAAAAAGTCCTACTCGTTTCCGGCGATACTTTCAGAACAGGAGCTGTAGAACAGCTGACTAAATGGGGCGAAAGAATTAATTCTGACGTTATTCAATCCGATTACGGGGCAGATCCCGCTTCGGTGTGTTTTGATGCTGTAGATTCGGCTGTAGCAAGAAAGATCGATTATGTTTTAATAGACACGGCAGGGAGACTTCATACGCGGAATGATTTAATGGAAGAGATGAAAAAAATAGGAAAAGTTTTAAAGAATAAACGAGAAGATTTGCCCCAGGAAATTATTCTCGTTGTGGATGGAACCACGGGGCAAAACGCTTTGATGCAAGCCAAACAATTTAATGAGGCTATCGGGATAACCGGTATTGCGCTGACCAAACTCGACGGTACCGCGAAGGGAGGAATAATCGTTTCCATAGTTAATGAAACAGGAATTCCTGTGAAATATATTGGAATAGGCGAAGAAAAAGAAGATTTAATACCTTTTAATGCGGAAGATTTCGTCGATGCGATTCTCGAAGAATAGGATTTATTTAAATGAACGCAGAAGAATATCTTAAAAAAGGCAATTTTAAAAATATAATAAAAACTGGCAGAATAAGTATTATGCCGGTATGGTTCGATTCTATGGGCGTGAAATCGATGTGTACTTACATTGAAACTCCCGAAATCAAAGTCATTATCGACCCCGGCTACGCAATCATGCAGCATTCTTACCCGCTGAAAGAAGAGGAAAAACTGAATTTTTTGAAAGCTGCTGAAGAACGGGTTAGAGAGTACACAAAAAAAGCGGATATAGTAATAATAACTCATTTTCACTACGACCACCACAAAAGACCCGCCGAATTCCCTGAAAGCTATATAGATAAAATAACCTATATTAAAAATCCCAACGAATGGATAAACTATTCACAATGGAAAAGAGCAAGAATATTGTATAACGATATGATGACCTTGTTTGGTAATGTTTTTAAAATCGATGACTTTATGGAAAAACCGGTAGAAAAAAATTATGAAGATCCTTATAATAGTCTGCATCTAGCAAAAAAAAGAGATTTCGGAGATTATACCAAAAGGCATGAAGAGTTGTTAAAAACCTGGAAAGATAATATGTATAAAAGTGTTGAAGGCTGGATGCAAAAAAAATGGTTGACGGAATTGAAAGTAGCAAGAACCAGTATAAATTTTATCCGTAAAGGAGAAATCAATTTCGGCAAAACCAGCATATGGTTTCCGGGGACTCTGTTTCACGGGATAGAATACGCTAAAACCGGCTGGGTGGAACCCGTGGTAATAAAAAGAGATGATAAAATTGTGCTGTATTCATCGGATATTATGGGACCAAATATAGAAGATTACGCCGATTGGATAATAAAAGGAAATCCAAACGTTATAATACTCGATGGTCCTTCGACATACCTTTTGGGTTACATGTTCAATCAGATTAACCTGGACAGATGCATAGAAAATGCTTCGAGGATTGTAAAAGAAACCGATTTTGATATAATGATTTATGATCATCATTTACTAAGAGAAAGAAATTTTAGAAAACATATGGGAAATTTTTATGATACAGTTCTTGAAACAGGAAAAGCAGTTATTACTGCAGCTGAATGGTTCGATTTGCCGCCTCTTGTAGATGTAACTTGATAAAATAAATGTAAGAAAAAAGGAGAAGAAATATGATTAATTTAATTATCCTTGCATTGGTTATAGCGATTATTGTTTTTGTAATTGCCACATACAACGCTTTCATACGTTTGAAAAACCAATGCGATAACGCCTGGAGTGATGTGGATGTTCAACTAAAAAGAAGATACGACCTTATTCCCAATCTCGTTAGCACGGTGAAAGGTTACGCGAGCCATGAAAGAGAAGTATTTGAAAACGTAACAAAAGCCCGAGCAGAAGCAACAACAGCAAAAACACCCGCAGAACAATCCAAAGCAGAAAATATGCTAACCGGTGCTCTTCGTCAGCTTTTCGCGGTCGCTGAAAATTATCCGGAATTAAAGGCAAACACGAATTTTCTTGATTTGCAGAAAAATTTATCGGAAATCGAAGACGATATCCAGAATGCAAGAAGATATTATAACGCAGTTGTCCGGGATAATAATATAAAAGTTGAATCTTTTCCTTCAAATGTAATCGCCAATATCTTTAATTTTAAAAAACGCGAATTTTTCGAACTTGAAGAGGGGGAGAGGGCCGTACCAAAGGTTGAGTTTTAATCGTGGTTTTACTGTTTTTAAGTCTTTATATACAGCTTTTTGACAGTGAAATAAAACTAAACGATAATGGTTCTTTAGATATTAAAGAATCGATAACAGTCAATTTTGACGGAGGTTATCACCATGGGATTTATAGGGATATTCCCCTCGAACTGCGCGGTATGGCTGGTAATTATTCTTTAGGGTTTGAAGTTCAAGAAGTTTTAATGGACGGACAAAGTGTACCCGTTAAAAAAAGCACAAGACGTTACGGCGGAGGAAAGGACCTGCGACTCCGTATAGGAGATCCGAATAGGACAATCAGCGGTATTCATGTCTATAAGATAAAATATTCCGCTGTATTAGGTGCGAGATATTTTGAGGAATGGGATGAATTATACTGGAATATAACGGGAAATAGATGGGAAGACAGAATAGATTCTTTACATTGTACGGTAATATTTCCCTTTCCTATAGAACTATCAGACGAAGATATTAAAATTTTCGTGGGTACTTATGGTTCAGACAGGACAACTGCAGATTATTCACTGACCGACGAATCCCTTTCTTTTGGCACAGGCACGCTGTATCCGGGTTACGGAACTACGGTCGATATAAGATTCCCAAAAGGCTATCTCAGTAAACCGCCGCTATCAAAAACCTTATGGCTCAAGCTAAAAAGCTATATAGGACCGTTATTCGCCGTTTTACTGCCCCTGCTCATATTTGTACTACTCTTCAGAAAATGGCTCCGGGAAGGAAAAGACCTTCCGGCAGGGACTATTACTGTTAAATATAATCCCACCAAAGACTTAACTGCAGCTGAAGTCGGCACAATTCTCGATCAAAGGGTGGATACGGTGGATATAACATCTATACTTTTCGATCTTGCCAGGTTGGGATATTTATCCATCGAAGAAGTAGAAACCAACAAATTTCTATTTCTAAAAAAGAAAGACTACAAAATTAAGATACTGAAAGACATGGATTTAGATAAAGAAAAGCATCTGAGAGAGTTTTTAAAGGGTTTGAAGTTGAAAGGTGGCAATGAATTTCTTATCTCAGACTTAAAGGGTGAGTTCTATACATACGTAAAGGATGTTACCGAAGAAATATACAAGTCGGTAAAGAAGAAGGGATATTTTCACGGAAATCCCGATAAAGTCCGAAAGAAATACACTGGCTTTGGGGTAGCGGGTCTTTTTATAGGTATTTGGGCTATTCCGCTTACATTCGGGTTTTCAGGCGGTACAGGGGTGGGGTTTGCGGTAGGTATAGCGCTGAGCGGTTTAATTTCGCTCATATTCGCCCAGGTGATGCCCAAACGTACATACAGAGGCAGGGAAGTGCTGACGGATATTCTCGGTTTTAAAGAATTTTTGGTCAGGGTGGAAAAAGATAGATTGAAAAGAATGATAGATCAAAATCCGACGATTTTCTTTGATTTCTTATCCTACGCTATAGCTTTAGGCGTGGTCGACGAATGGGCCGAGCGTTTCAGCGGACTCCAGATAGAAACACCCGGCTGGTACAACACTTACGGGGGCGTCCATGGTCCCATTATGGCAAGCAACATCACAAGCTCTATTGGCAATACTATTGGAGCATTCGCGGCAGCTTCAAGTCCGCCCAGAGGAAGCTCCAGCGGATTTTCGGGCGGCGGAGGCGGATTCTCCGGAGGTGGCGGAGGAGGTGGCGGAGGTGGAGGCTGGTAGCAGTTTTTTTAGCCTCAATGCATGCAAACAAATAATTTGCATAGTAAATAATGACCTGTACCGATATAAACGCAATGTCTGATAATATATATTATGTAAACTTGTATATTATCGAAAAGGACTTAGTTTCGAATTTTTAGAAAAAAGTGTCGAATTAGAGCCTTAAAGAGTTTTATGTGCGTAGATTACAAAATTAGATTTAACTTCTTCCCTATTGGCGTATTCTTTCAGATCTACATTGAATTTATTGTATCCTCTTAAGGGGTAATCTTTGGCAAATTTGCTGGTATCTCCAAGTGAATAGCCGTAAATCGCTTTAACATTTCGAAATCCCGCCTGGTGAAGCAATTCTTCTATTTCTTCTCGAGAATAAAACCTTCTTGAAGTTTCAACCGTTGTAGAATCGCCTTCGCCGACAAAAACCAGAGTTCTTTGTTCAAAGGTACCGTCAAATGTTTTTTTACTTCTAAGTGTGATGCTTTTATTACCCTTTAGGTTGATTTTGCGTTCTAGCCATATATTATCTGAGGCAGGATCTAGAAACAGCAAAGGATAAAACAAATCGATAATAATAAAAGAGTTTTGAACCATAGATAAGTATGCGTTTCTCAGGAATTTATCAGGGTTCTGCAAAATATAATTGAAAGTATAATATGTTACGAAAACCTTCTCGAAACCCTCCAGTAAAGGCATTGCAGATAAATCGTGTTTTTTCAGGGTTAAGCTATTGCTCTTTAAATACTTATCAATCTTACCCCGGGCAAGAGAAAGCATATTCTCGGAAATATCGATACCCGTAATATTAGTTAATCCCTTTTCCAGCAAATATTTAATCACTCTCCCGGTTCCGCACCCTACTTCCAGTATTTTATCGTTTCTCTCGCAGAAAGACCTGTACAGATCCAGGTCATCGCTGAAATCATTTACGTATGCGTCGTAATACTTTGCAAACTTGTTGTATGCTTCAGATGTATTGATATCGTTCATTTTAATTAATTTTAATGCTTGAAATCAAAAAATCAATACCTGTCCCCTACTTTTTGCTCAAAATTTATTGTTATTGAAATAATACGAAAATGGTTTAACCTTAAATTTAGGTTGACAGGAAAGTTTTTTTGTATAATTTATAATAGGCAATAGAAGTTACTTAGTTTAAAAAAGATTTGATTGCCATTGAAAACAACTGGAGAGAAGGTATGGATAAAATTTTGAGGAAATATCTGGTAATATTAGAAACCCTGTAGATTTTTTTTGATTAGGAGAACTAAAATGGTAAAAGAAAAATATAAGCAATTGTGTTTATCCCATCGATTTAACAGTATAAGAACACTGAATATACTCACTTTTTTTATTGCAGTCGGATTATGTTTTACAGGGTGTAACCTAAAAACCAACCAAAATCAAAAACCAGTTATTAAAACTACCTATGGCGCAATTTCAGGCAGTATTGACGATGGTATATTTATTTTCAAAGGAATTCCATATGCCAAAGCCGAAAGATTTATGCCTCCGCAGGATCCTGATGCCTGGGATGTAGTTCTTGAATGTAAGGACTTTGGGCCGGTAGCCAGACAAATAGTGCCTTGGTATCCCGATTCTATTCAAAACGAAAAAGAACTGTTTAGTGTAAATGTTTGGACGCGAGGAATTATGGATGGCAAAAAGCGTCCGGTAATGCTCTGGTTGCATGGAGGAGGTTTTCACGTTGGCGCCAGCAACGACCCGATGACTTACGGAAAATCTTTGGCAAAAAAAGGTGATGTTGTTTTTGTATCAGTAAATCACCGATTAAACATTCTTGGTTTTCTTGATTTGTCGGCATGTGGCAAAAAATACTCACAATCAGCAAATGTTGGTATGCTCGATATTGTAAAAGCCCTTGAGTGGATCCAAAAAAACATTGAGAATTTTGGAGGTAACCCTTCCGATGTAACTATTGTGGGTGAATCGGGAGGTGGCGGAAAAGTCGGTACACTCATGTGTATGCCATCGGCAAAGGGTTTGTTTCACAAGGCAATTATTCAAAGTGGAACCCTGCTAAATACAATGACTAAAGAAAAATCACAAGCCCTGGGTTTAGCCGTACTTAAAAATTTAGGACTTACGCCAGACGATGTAGAAAAACTGGATACGATCCCATACATGGATCTGGTAAAAGCGGGAAATGCTGCAATAGAAAAAATTTCAGGTCCAAGAAAACCAGGATCGCCAAAAATGTTTGGCTTTGCTCCTTCGGCAGATGGTGAAGTTTTACTACAGCAACCTTTCAATCCCGGATTTGCAGATATTTCAAAAGATATACCTCTTCTGATCGGGAGCACATTGAATGAACTTATGAAAACAGCTTATGCCGAAAAAGACCTGACCTTGGAACAGGCAAAAGAACTGTTGGCAAAAGAATATGGTGACAGAACCGATCAATACATTGAGCTATTCGCAAAGGCATATCCTGATTATACACCTCAGGATCTTCTTTCTATTGATACTGTTTTTAGACCTTATACCATAAGAACCGCAGATGCAAGGGCTATGCAGGGAAATGCACCATTATATGTTTATATTTTAGCGTGGAAAAGTCTTGTTGACAGTGCATCGAGAGGTTCTTTTCATGGTTTGGACATTCCGT
>CAZVXD010000076.1:0-8740 GCA_964631335.1 uncultured bacterium | reverse complement strand
AGACCTTCAGAACTTTTTTTTGAACAGGCGAAAAAACGTAAAGTGGGTATACTCGCGAGAGTTCCTTTAGCCTCAGGTATGTTAACCGGAAAATTCAAACCTGATACAACCTTCGACCCCGATGACCATAGAAAATTCAACCGTAACGGTGAAGCTTTCGACCGTGGAGAAACTTTCGCCGGAGTCGATTATAATACTGGTTTAAAAGCAGTAGAAGAATTAAAAGAAATATGTCCTGACGGAATGAGTATGGTAAAATTCGCGTTACGCTGGATATTAATGTTCGATGCCGTTACATGTACTATACCGGGCGCAAAACGCTCCTCACAGGCGGAAGAGAATTTTTCAGCTTCTGACCTTCCTCCCCTATCCGATGAAACGATGAATAAGGTAAAAAACATTTATGATAAATACATTCGAGATATGGTGCATCATTACTGGTAAAAAAGGAGGTTGTTAATTATGAATGTTATATGGTTTTTGATTATAGGAGCAGTTGCAGGCTGGCTTGCAGGCATAGTAATGAAAGGAAGGAAAGGGTACGGCATTCTGGGTAATATTATTGTTGGATGTATTGGGTCATTGATAGGTGGATTCCTCTTCGACCTATTAGGTATTAAATTATCACTCGGTATTAGATATGAAGGTTTAATAACTTCTTTAATTACAGCCTTCACAGGAGCAATTATATTGCTATTAATAATAAACTGGCTAAAGAAGAAATAAAATTAGTTTCGAGTTTTGGGTTTAAAGTTTCGAGTTAAAACGAAGAAATCATTCTTGTCATTAATTATTTTTCTTGTGTGAATTGGTATAAGTATTCTGGCTTCTGACTCCTTTCTTCTGAATTCTTTTTTTTCATTTTCCATTTTTATATTTGATTTTTTAATTTGAGCGGCTTTGCCGCGTTCAAACCCTTGACAAAAAGGAAGTTTAAATTAATTTAACGTTATGGATATAGGTTTGGATTGGAGGGAATTAGATAAACCTGTAAATTGGAAAGAAATTTTCGGGAACAAAAATCCTGTTGATTGTGAGATTGGTTTTGGAAACGGAGAATTTCTTGTTAAAAAATCCGAACTTCATCCGGAGAGAAATTTTTTTGGTATAGACTATTCTATCGAATCTTTTAAAAGAGCAAAAAAAAACATCGAAAAAATAAATTCGTCTCGTATAAAAATAGTCTGCCTGGAAGCTAAAGCCGCGTTTATTGTACTGGTACCCGAAAAATCGCTTTCACATATTTACCTGAATTTCCCTGACCCATGGCCGAAGAAAAAACACTACAAAAACAGACTACTCGATAGAGAATTTCTTACAATAGCGGCTTCCTGTTCTACAGACAAAGGAAAAATAATCGTCGCGACTGACGATCCGTTTTATAGAGATTTCATCCTTGAGGAGATTGCGTCGGTTCATCTATGGGAATCTTTATTCCAGAAAGGCTGGACAGACGAGTTGTCGGATCACTTTTCTACAAAATATGAAAAAAAATGGAGAAACGAGGGCAAGGAAATCTTTTACATGATGTTCCAGAAGAAAGCTACTCCTGATTTAAGTTTTCGAATGAACGAATATAAAATCCCGAAAAAGATTGGATTGTCGAGTTTTTCCCCCGCAAAATTAGAAAAAATTCGCGGAGAAACTATATGTAAAAAAGATGCTGTTTCAAAGTTGTTGAAATTCAAAGAAAAAAATGATGAATTTGCATTAAAGGTCTTTCTTAAGGACGATACTTTAATAAGAAAAGGCGATTTAACAGTCAGTAAAAATGATAAAGGTAAATGGGAGCTTAAAGTTCCTGAAAAACTTTTTTGTACACGCTCACTTAAGATGTTTGTCGATAAATTAAAAACTCTCGATAAATAAAGACGCTGAAATCAACATAATTATAAAACCCAACCATACAAAAAGAAAATAAGCCAATATCAATATTAAATCAATCTGAATAGTGTTTAAAGCAAGATGTAGTAGAAAGTCGAGAATAAATAAAAAAACCGTTAATAAATATGCTATGAGATAAGGAGTAAGATTATTTTTAATGTGTCTGTAAATCTCTCTGAATCTTACAGCATAAAAAAAAGAACCTGTATCAGCGAAAAGAATTAATGCCATAGGCAGAAAAAACATTACTATAAAACCAAGAAAAAAAGAAAGAAAAAGTATAAAGTACCCGCCAATTTTTAGACTTGAAATTACAAATTTTGGGTTTACCAAAAATTGTATCACGGATCCCGGAAGCAAAGACAGGATCAGTACAGGCAAAGCAAAGTAAAATACTGTTATCAAACCCCATTCCAGTCCTTTTAAAAACAATAATCCCCAATTATCCCACGATGGGAGTACCTTTTTACCCGTTTCCAGGCGATCATGGATAAACCGGGCAATAAATCCAAAGGAGAAGATAAATAAAGGAGGTATCATAAAAAAGACACCGCCTAAAAGAGTTTTATTAAACCATTCCTTATCTCTGAATATTATGGAGAAATCTCTTTCAATGTTCAATCTTTTTCCTCCTTATATATACCGTATTCCATCGCATCGGAAAGAGCTGTCCAGCTCGCCTCGATAATATTTGTGGAAGCTCCGACCGTGCTCCAGTATTCGTTATTTAGCTGCATATCTATCATAACTCTGGTTATTGCTCCCGTACCCTTATTGCTGTCGATAATATGAACCTTATAATCCGAAAGGTGCAATTCTTTAATATTCGGATGTTTTTCACTTAGAGCCTTGGAAAGGGCGGTATAAAGAGCATCAACCGGTCCGTCTCCCTCGGCCGCGACATGAAAAAGCTCTTTTCCGACCTGTATCTTTACCGTAGCTTCCGCGAAAATACCTATTTTTTCTCTGTGTTCTACTACAACTGTAAAATCCAGCATTTTGAAAGGAGGTTTATAATTTTTCTTACATCTAAGCAGAAGTAATTCCACAGAAGCTTCCGCTCCTTCAAAACTGAATCCATCGTGTTCCAAAGTCTTTATTTTTTCCAAAATTTTCTTTAAATCAGTATTTTTACCTTTCATTCCCATTTGTTCCAGCTTGCTGTATAAATTCGATTTTCCCGCAAGCTCAGAAACCAGGACTCTTGATTCATTTCCCACTAACTTTGGGTCTATATGTTGATAAGTAGCAGGGTTTCTTCTCATAGCGGACACGTGAATTCCCCCTTTGTGCGCGAAAGCGCTCTTGCCAATATAAGGGGCGCGGTAAGGAGGCGGTTGATTGGCTATAAACGCTACCGCGTTTGCCACTCTTGTCAGGTGCACCAAATTTTCATCAGGCAAAACAGCTAAACCCATCTTCAACTGAAGGTTTGGGATTAGAGCGCTAAGGTCAACATTGCCACACCTTTCGCCATATCCATTTGTAGTGCCCTGCACATGAGTGGCGCCGGCCTGAATTGCGGCAAGAGTATTTCCCATGGCGGTACCGGAATCGTTGTGCGTATGTATTCCTATTGTAACGCCGGGGAATTCGCTTACAACTTTTTCTGTTATTTCTTTTACTTCGTACGGAAGACATCCTCCGTTTGTATCGCAGAGAACAAGGGCATTCGCTCCTCCGTTTGCCGCGGCGCGCAAAGCTTTTAACGCGTATTCCGGATTTTGCTTATAGCCGTCAAAGAAGTGTTCAGCGTCAAAAATAACTTCTCGATCCTTTGCCTTAAGATATTTTACACTTTTTTCTATCATTTCAAGATTCTTATCCGGTGTTGTTCGCAGAGCGTCTTTAACATGAAGTGCCCATGTTTTACCGAAAACAGTGACAACCGGTGCCTTACTATCAAGAAGCGCCTTTATATTCGTGTCATTCTCAGGAGTATTGTTTTTGTGACATGTACTGCCGAACGCAACAACTCGTGCGTTTTTCAATTTGAGTTTATTAGCTCTTTTAAAATAGTTGGCGTCTTTTGGATTAGAGCCCGGCCATCCTCCCTCGATATAATCGATTCCAAGCTCATCCAGCAATTGAGTTATTTTAATTTTATCGGTGGAGGAAAGAGAAACACCTTCCGCCTGGGTTCCTTCCCGCAAGGTAGCATCATATAATTTTATTTTTTTCTTTTCGCCTTTTTTTGCACCGGATTTCTTCATTAAATCCTCCAGTTTTTTAACTCTAATACCTAAAACCCGAGACCTATTTTTTATACCACTTTGTCATCTATCCAGTCCATCATTTTCCTTAATTTTCTACCTGTTACTTCTATGAGATGATTTTTGTCTTTTTCCTCGAATTTCTTTAGATTCGGTTTTCCGTTAGCCGACTCCTCGATCCATTCTTTTGCGAAAGAACCGTCTTTTATTTCGGATAGAATCTTTCTCATCTCTTTTTTTGTCTCTTCCGTAATGATTCGTTCTCCGCGTGTAAAATCACCATATTCGGCAGTATTGCTTACAGAATAACGCATATAGCTTAGACCACCCTGGTAAAACAAGTCAACAATCAATTTAAGTTCATGCATACATTCAAAATAAGCGATTTCAGGCTGATATCCGGCCTCGGTTAAAACCTCGAAACCTTTTTTAACGAGCGCGGAAACCCCACCGCAAAGGACTACCTGTTCACCGAATAAATCTGTTTCTGTTTCTTCGTCGAAGGTGGTTTTTATAGTTCCGCCTTTTGTTCCCCCTATTCCTTTTGAATAAGCCAGAGCCACCTCTAAAGCGTTCCCGCTGGCATCGTTTTCTACAGCTACCAGATTCGGCACTCCCCCGCCTTTTTCGTATTCGCTTCTCACGATATGTCCCGGGCCTTTAGGGGCAACCATTATAACATCCACAGAGGAAGGCGGAACGATCTGCTTAAATCTAATGTTAAAACCGTGAGAAAAAAGCAACGCGTTCCCTTCTTTTAAATTAGATTCTATGGACCCTTTATAAATTTTCGCCTGTATTTCATCCGGAACCAGAACGGCAATGATATTAGCTTTCGAAACAAGTTCGCCGGCTGTGAGCGGTTCAAAACCATGTTCTTTTGCTAATTTATAATTGTCTGTGCCTTCTACTTCCGCAACTATTACATTTAATCCAGAATCTCTGAGATTTTGAGCCTGAGCATGTCCCTGACTTCCGTAACCAATAATACCGATGGTCTTATCTTCTAAAATACTCATATCTACATCTTTATCATAATAAATTTCAGCCATTATTCTCCTCCTTTTTTTCTGGCAATTGCTATCTTTCCGGTTCTAACTATTTCAACAATACCAAAAGGCTTAACCAATTCAATAAAAGCCTGAATTTTTTTATCTTTACCGGTAATTTCGACGGTCATCGTATTTCTTCCGACATCTATTATCTTCGCTCTGAATATATCGACAATTTCGATGAGTTCAGCCCGGGTTTTTCTTGAAAGGTTAACCTTTATAAGAAGCATTTCTCTCTCTACATGTTCAACATTAGTGAAATCTTGAACTTTTATGACGTTTATAAGCTTATTCAGTTGTTTTTTTATTTCTTCAAAAATATATTCGTCTCCGTCAACAACCATTGTTATCCTGGAAAGCTTCGAATCAAGGGTTTCACCAACAGAAAGACTCACAATATTAAAACCCCTGCTGCTGAATAACTCTGAAACTCTCGCAAGGACACCGAACTTATTTTCAACAAGAACAGAAATAATTCTTTTCATTATGCCATTCCTCCCATCATCTGACGTAGTGAAGCGCCGGCAGGAACCATCGGAAAAACGTTTTCTTCACTATCAACTATACAATCGACAATAACCGGACCATCTATTTTTAACGCCTTATCAATCACATTCTTAACATCCTCATTCCTGGTAACTCTCATACCTGTCGCACCGTAAGCTTCTGCAAGTTTAACAAAATCAGGCGTGTATTCCGGACATTTTTTAGTCTTTTTAACTTTATCAGGATTTAATGCTCCGGTTCTAAGGCAGGTTGCAGAATATCTTTTCTCGTAAAATAACTCCTGCCATTGCCTGACCATGCCAAGAAAACCATTATTGAGAATTATTATCTTAACCCCGATGTTTTTTATAACCGCGGTTGCCAACTCCTGAATATTCATCTGTATACTGCCATCACCGGCAATATCGAAAACCGGTATATCTGGTTTGGCGATTTTAGCCCCTATGGCAGCCGGAAAGCCATATCCCATTGTTCCGAGTCCACCTGAAGTCAAAAGTGTGCGAGGTTCCTCGAATTTATAAAATTGTGCGACCCACATTTGGTTTTGTCCCACTTCTGTGGAAATAATCGCCTTACCCTTAGTAATCTCCCGAATACACTCTATAACATACTGGGGAGAAACAACACCTTTCTTCTTTTTATAAACAAGAGGAAGTTTTTCCTTCCATTCATTGATTTCCTTTTTCCAATCCGTGTGTTTTTTCGGCTTTAAAACTTTATCGAGTTCTTTTAAAATTTGTTTTGCGTCACCAACTATCGGTATGTCGACCCGAACGTTTTTTCCGACTGAAGATGGGTCGATGTCGATGTGTATTATCTTAGCATGTGGAGCAAATTCGGAAATTTTTCCTGTAACTCTGTCGTCAAAACGTGCCCCTATAGCTATGATGACATCCGATTCCATTATTGCAAGGTTAGCATATTGAGTACCATGCATACCTAACATACCAAGAGAAAGCTCGTGTGTTTCAGGAAAAGAACCCAGGCCTAACAATGTAGTAGTAACAGGCGTATTTATTTTTTCTGCAAGTCTTCTAAGTAAAGCTGAGGCATCGGAGGTAACAACTCCTCCACCAGCATATATGACAGGCCTTTTTGCTTTGTTAATTAATTCTGCTGCACTTTTTATCTGTTTCAAATTTCCCATTAAAGTGGGTTTATAACCCGGTATGTTAACCCCTTTGCTTTTCGTTATTGAACTTTTATGCTGTTGAATATCTTTGGGAATATCAATAAGAACTGGCCCGGGGCGACCCGTTGTTGCAATATAAAATGCTTCGTCAATTACCTGAGCAAGATTATCAACATCTTTAACCAGATAATTATGTTTGGTTATAGCTCTCGTTATACCGGTTGCATCAACTTCCTGAAAAGCTTCGTTACCAATAAGGCTTGTCGCGACCTGTCCGGTAATAGCTATCATAGGAATAGAATCCATCTGGGCAGTGGCTATACCTGTAACAAGATTTGTGGCTCCGGGACCGGATGTAGCAATACAAACGCCGCATTTTCCGGAAGCTCTGGCATATCCGTCAGCCGCGTGTGCCGCTCCCTGTTCGTGCCGCGTTAAGTAGAAATCTATATCGCTATCGTGCATAGCATCAAAAATATCGATAACAGCTCCGCCAGGATATCCAAAAACAACATCTATTTTCTTTTCTTTAAGGGACTTAATAAATATCTCAGCTCCACTTAATTTCTTTTTTTCTATTTTATCCTTTTTCATTTTTAAAACAAACCTCCTGAAAATCAAAATTTTATATTTATATTCACAACAAAACGCTCTTGAACCCTGAATTAATAAAATTCCGGGTTATTCAATATTTTCATAATAAGCACCTGTACGTAATATTTCAAGTCAAAAACGTACATTGATTTTGTCAATTTTAATAAAATGAATTTATCTTTTAGAAAAGTAAGTAATGATATATTTGCTATTTTATATTTAAGGGAAGCGTTGACGTACAGATAGGAAGTATCTCGTTTAGAGATTTCTCTAAAATCGTATGTTAACTTAAAATCCCCGAGTCTACTCCCAACATTTTAATATATCTCCTTTTTTTGTGATGATACTATAATAAAAGTGTGAAAAAAGTCAACCCCTAAACTGTAACCACGAAATTACACAAGATTAACACAAGAAGAATCGCACCGCAAAGACGCAAAGGACGCGGAGAAAAACAACAAAATTAAGATTATTGATTAAAACACCATCCATCCCTAAAAACGAGTAACAACAAATAACACAAATATCACGAATATTTTCTATCAATTTGTAGGAGAGTATTCTCTTTTTGAAATAAACGTAGCGTTGGGGCTTGCCCCCAACATTAATAAAAGATAATTAAAACTTCGTGTCTTAGTCGCGAATTTTTTATCTTTTGGAAAAGAAACAAAAAGTTGACCGGAATACTACAGCGCGGTAAAACCACTAACAAATAATATGAACCACAAAGACCGCAAAGGACAAAAAACCACCCCACACACCATTATTTTTGTTTGTTTTGGTAATTACGAGTTTGGCTTCTTGCCTGACCTGGGCGAAGTAATCTCAAGTGTGAGTTTACCAAAGAGACTTTTTAACCCAGTGAACGCTAAGAACCCAACGAACTCAATAACCCCAAAAAAATATTCACATGTAGAACCTGTAGAACTTGCAGTTTTTGTTTTACCAAATCCTATATCCAAAATCCTAAATCCTAAAATTTAGCCACGGATTTACACTGATAAACACCGATTTTTTAAGTTGTTTTTTTTGACAAGTGACCAGTGACAAGCGGCTAATGACTATATTACTCATATGTAGAAACTGCAGGAATTGTAGTTTTTTTTCTTCTATACTAACTTTCTTTTATCTATCTCTTAATGGATGCGGATAGGGATAAGTTGTGTAATCCGGTCGCTCATAATTAAAATAATCCCGACCTTCCTGTACGACTCTAGGGTCCCCAGGCGACCAGTTTGTGGGTACAGTCAGGCTATCTTCATAATAGTTTTTCCACAAATAAAGTTCACGGATCTGGTCGAGCGCGGGGTATTCGGATCCGCTCTCGTTCGTAAGCATTATCGGGGCGGTCGAGATAC
>CAZVXD010000075.1:0-9013 GCA_964631335.1 uncultured bacterium | reverse complement strand
AGTTCTTGAGGCAATTCGATGATAGTAAATTATAATTGGCTGCAGGAATGGGTCGACATAAAATGTAAACCGGAAGAATTGTCGGATTTTTTGGCTAAAATTGGGATAGAAGTCGAAGAGACGGAAAAAATATCAGGTGACACGATTTATAAAATCGACATAACTCCTAACAGAGGTGATTTGTTGAGTGTAATAGGAATCGCGAGGGAAATTGCCGCGAAAACAGGAAAAAATCTTAAAAAGAATATAGAATACGAGTTCCCCAACAGAAACGAGAAGGAAGAAATAAACGTTAAAGTTCAATCAGCGGAAGATTGTCCGCGATATACCGCAAGTCCTATTTATGATATAAATATTGCAAGTTCTCCTTCTTTTATCGTGGAAAGATTGGAAAAATGCGGTATTCGTCCTCTTAATAATGTGGTAGATATCACTAATTATGTATTATTGGAAACAGGGCAACCTCTGCACGCTTTCGATTCCGACAAAATTAAAGGAGGAATCACAGTAAGAAGGGCTAAAAAAGGGGAAAACATAATAACTCTTGAAGAAGAAGAAAAAACACTTTCCAATGAAGATCTGATTATAGCGGATGATAAAGCCCCACTCGCTCTGGCGGGTATAATGGGAGGTTTAGAATCCGGAATATCGGAGAATACGGAAAAAATTGTTCTGGAATCGGCTTTTTTTAAGCCTTCTTTAATAAGAAACACATCCAGAAAATTAAAAATTTCCACCGAATCTTCTTATCGTTTCGAAAGAACTGTGGATATGCACATGGTCGGTTATGCCGCATACTACGCGATTCAACTTTTCGAGAAATACGCAAGCGGTAAATTAACCGGAAGAATCGCCGACACCAACCCTGATCCGGATTTATCGAAAAAAATCACCTTTTCTTACAATAAAGTAAATAATCTTCTGGGAATAAATCTTGAAAAAGAAAAAAGCATACATATTCTGGAAAATCTTGGTCTTAAGGTTATCAACAAGAACGAAAACGGAGCGGAAGTATCCATTCCATCTTACAGAAGTGATTTAAAAATCGAAGAGGATTTAGTTGAAGAAATAGGGAGATTCGCGGGATACAACAATATACCACTCAGATTTAAGTTCACAAATTACGGTCCTATCCGGGTGGAAAACAGGGAACTAATAGAAATAAAAAAGATAATGGTACGCCTTGGCTTCTGGGAAGCTATTAATATCCCTTTTGTAGAATCAACCTGGACTTCCTTTGATAAGACAAAAGCCATATATCTTGAAAATCCTATGTGGAGTGATAAGGAGATTTTAAGGAACAGTTTAATTCCGGGTCTTCTTGAAAGTGCACAAAGAAACCTCAACCGTGGTGAAGAGATTATAAGACTTTTTGAAGTCGGCAGAGTATTCGCGCAAAAAAACGAAGAAGAGGAAAACATAGGAGGTGTTATTGGAGGAAATACTTTAAAGAATTGGTATAAAAGTGATCGTGAAGTGGATTTTTACGATATAAAGGGTTTAGTCGAAGCATTTCTTGAAGAAATAAAAATTTTGGACTACTCTTTCAAGAATTGCAGCAACCCCCTATTCATAAAAGAAAGGGCTTTAAGTGTAACTTCAAACGGAAAAATATGCGGAAATTTCGGACTTATCGACCAGAAGATTTGCAAAGAAAACATTTACGGTTTTGAATTCAACATAAAGCAACTACTGAATTCAAAGAGAGAAAAAAGGTTCGAAAAAGCAAGCGTTTTCCCGCCTTTAAAAAGAGATATTTCGATAGTAACTGAAAAGAATACACCTTTTAGTGAAATCCGGACTTTATTAGATCGTTCCACCAAACAGAAAGCGCGTATTAGACTAATCGACGTGTATCAATCTAATAAAATCGGAAAAGATAAAAAATCTATGACTATTCGTTTGGAATTCTACAATCCGAAAAAAACACTTAAAGACGAAGAAATAAAAGATGACATCAAAACGATAACACAAAAACTGGAAAAAATAGGAGCGGTTTTAAGAGAATGAACAAGATAGATTTGGATTATCTGTCAAATATAATAAAGACCTGCATTAAAAAACTTCAAGAATTGACGGAGGAAAACGTGCGACTAAACAGAGAGCTTAAAGAAGAAAGAGACAAGAAAGAAGAAGCAATAAAACTGATAGATAAAATTGAAGAAGAACTAAAAAAGAGGCTTTAATTGGGCAAGGAAGTAGAAGTAAAAATCTTAGGAAATAAATATTCTTTCATTACAGATAAAAATCCGGAAGAAGCATTGAAAATCGCAACTTTTGTAGATGAGTTAGGTAGAAAAATCAAGGAAGCGGAACCGTACTCCTCAGAAAATACGATAGCGATATTGACGGCTCTAAATATCGCCGATAAATACTTCGCGCTTGCGGATGAAATCGAAAAATTGAAAAGGTATATTAGCGATTTAGAATAATACTTCTTTCCCTTGCCTCTCGAAAAACATAGAAAGAGAGGTTTCAAATGAATTCGATAGTGTTATACACGGTAATAACAATAACATCGGTTATTTTACTTGCTGCCGGATATTACCTTCAAAAATTCAAAACGGATAAGAAAATTCAAACGGCTGAAACTAAGGCTGAAAAACTGATCAAAAACGCGGTTGCGAAAAGCAAAGAGATAGAAGAAAAGACTCGTGAAAAACTGGAACAGCTTAAAAAAGCTCAAAAAAAAGAATTTATAGAAGAAACCCGCGCTCAAAAAAGACATCTGGACAGATGGGAAAAAGAATTAGAGAGAAAAGATGAAGAACAGAAAAAAACCGGCAGTTTCTTAGCTCAGAAGGAAAAAAACCTGATGTCCAGAGAAAAAGCCGTGCAGGAACAAAAAGAAGAAATATTGTTAAAACGCAAAAAATATACCGATCTGGTTGAAATAACGAATAAAAGATTGGAAACAATATCAAGGTTAACAAAAGATGAAGCCAGAAATATTATACTGGAAGAAGTCAAAAAAGATTCAGAGAACAAAGCCATACAGATAGAAAATGAGATTATAAGTGAAGCGACAAAAAAAGCTAAAAGAAGCGCTCAGAGAATTATAACTGAAGCTATTCAAAGATGCGCGATCGACAATGTATCGGAATCGACAGTTTCCGTTGTATCGATACCTTCAGAGAACATGAAGGGCAGAATAATAGGAAGAGAAGGAAGAAATATCAGAGCCTTTGAAAAAGCAACCGGTATCGAAGTGATAATCGACGATACGCCGGAAGCGGTAACTCTATCCTGCTTTGATCCCATAAAACGTGAAATCGCTAAAGTTTCTCTTGAAAAATTAGTCAAAGACGGACGCATTCACCCCGCGAGAATAGAAGAAATCGTAGATAAAACAAAAAAAGAACTCGAAGACAGAATTCTGGAAATAGGCGAAAATACGATTTTTGAACTCGGTCTTTCAAAAGTCAGAGATGAATTAGTAAAAATGGTAGGGAAACTAAAATTCAGATCCAGTTACGGTCAAAACGTTCTTCAACATTCAAAAGAAGTCTCTTACCTGATGGGAGCCATGGCGGGAGAATTAGGTCTGGACATCGAAACGGCTAAAAGAGCGGGCATATTACACGATATCGGAAAAGGAATGAGTCAGGATTATTCCGGCAGTCACGCGGACATAGGAGCAAGCGCGGCAAGAAAACAAGGCGAATCTGCCGTAATTGTTAACGCTATCGCCGCCCATCATGAAGAAGTTGAACCGGAAACCCCTTACGCTGTTTTACTGCAGGCTGCCGACGCCATTTCGGGCGCTCGACCGGGAGCCAGAAAAGAAACCCTGGAAGCCTACATAAGAAGAGTGGAAGAACTCGAGAAAATAGCCTCCTCCTTCAACGGGATAAAAAAGGTTTATTCGATACAGGCTGGAAGAGAAGTCAGGGTTATAGTCGAACCGGAATCCGTATCCGATAACGGAACTCGTGAACTTGCAACCAAAGTTGCCAAAAAAATAGAAGAAAATTTGAGTTATCCGGGAGAAATAAAAGTTACTGTCATTAGAGAAACCCGCGCGGTAAACCACGCCCAGTAACCAACCATGAAAGTTCTCTTTATTGGCGATGTTGTAGGCAAACCGGGGCTCAGAATTCTCTCGCAACTCGTACCCGAATATAAGAAAGAAGAAAAATATGACCTGATATTCGTAAACGGAGAAAATGCGGCAGGCGGATTCGGTCTAACCGGTAAAAGCGCCGCGAAATTGAAAAAATACGGCTGTGATATAATCACCACAGGAAATCATATTTTAGACCGAAAAGAAGAACTGGATGAAATATTTAAACTCGAATATGTAATCAGACCTGTAAACTATGAAGAATCTTTCCCGGGTAAAGGCTTCAAAATTGTAGGATTAGAAGATAAAAAAGTTGCCGTAGTCAACATACAGGGTCAAACTTTTATGTCGAAAGAACCGGTAACAAAAAACCCTTTTAAAATCGCGAAAGAATGTATCGGCGAATTATTAAAAATAACACCGATAATAATAATGGATATGCACGCCGAAACTACCGCTGAAAAAATCGCTATGAGACACTTTTTAGACGGACAAATTTCAGCTCTTGTCGGTACACATACTCACGTGCAGACAGCAGATGAAATAATCACTCCGGGCGGTACAGCTTACATAACCGACGTAGGAATGACAGGACCCTTCGATTCGGTAATAGGCATGCAGGCAAAACCCATAATAAAGAAATTTATGGATAATAAAAAAGAACGCTTCAAGCTGGCGAAAAATGATATTAGAATGAACGCGGTAGAAATAGAAATATCCGAAAATTCAGGAAGGGCGGAATCAATAAGGAGGATACAAATTGGCGAAAATACTTAAAGGGAAACCTGTAGCGGAAAGTATTTTAGAAAGACTTGGAATAATAGAGCAAGAAAGAAAACTTGGCATATTAAGAATCGGCTATCATCCCGGAAGCACATATTATATTAGAAGTATCACTAAAACTGCTGATACAGTAGGGATATCGGTCGAAACACTGGAATTTGAAAAAGGAACTGGCGAAGAAGAAGTAAAAAAAGCCCTTAAAGCATTGGCCCAATCAAAAAGAGTCAACGGAATACTCATCATGGAACCCTTACCAAAAAACATAAATATTAATGAATTAATAGAAACAATAGGAAAAGAACTGGATGTCGAGGGGATGCATCCCTACAATCTGGGAAAATTGCTAATGGGTGATCCGACTATAATTCCTTCTACTCCGGGAGCGGTACTCGAATTAATGAATTTTTATGAAATCGACCCAACAGGTAAGGAAACTGTAATAATTGGAAGAAGCAACATTGTCGGTAAGCCTCTCGCGAATCTACTATTGAGGAAAACTTCTCTAGGAAACGCGACCGTTACGGTATGTCATTCAAAAACGAAAGAAATAAAAAACATTTGCAATAAAGCGGATATTTTAATAGTCGCAATGGGCAAAGCCGAATTTGTTACTGATAAATTTGTCAAAGATGGTGCGATAGTAATAGATATCGGAACAAACGAAAAAAACGGAAAAATGGTAGGAGACGTCCATTACGAATCCGTTGAAAAGAAAGCAGCGGCAATAACTCCTGTTCCGGGTGGAGTTGGAAGCATCACAACCGCGATGCTGTTGTCGAATTTGTATAAGCTGTGAAGAAAAATGAAGCCAAATTTATTAAGCCAAGCATCGCTCTCGGCTTACCGCTTACGGCTGACCGCTTTATACCCTACTCCCCATTTTTTAAAATAATAAATCTGCGGAAAGCGAAAGGCGGATAGCGGACAGCGTTTATGCTTATTTATTCTGTTAGTGAAATAACTTCCACAATAAAAAAACAAATATCCGGTATTGGATGGGTATGGGTTCAGGGAGAAGTAAGCAATCTAACATATCACAACTCAGGACACATTTATTTCTCACTCAAAGACGAGAACACCGTAATCAGAGGGGTCATATTCAGAAGAGAAGCAAATAAATTAGAATTCAAACTTGAAGAGGGAAGAATTTTTCAGATATACGGAAGAATCGATATCTGGGCGGGAGCCAGTCAGTATCAAATAATCGGAGAAAAAGTTTTACCGGGAAAACTCGGCCAATTCTATCTTAAATTTCAGGAAATTAAAGAAAAGTTAGAAAAAAAAGGATTTTTTGACGAAAGAAATAAAAAGCCTATCCCCCATTTCCCGGAAAAAATCGGTATTATTACTTCGGCGGAAGGAGCCGCGGTTAGAGACGTCTTAAAAATAATAAAAAAACGCTTTCCGGGCATAAACGTTATAATTCGACCGACTACGGTTCAGGGAGATCAAGCGCCTGAAGACATAATAAACGCCATAGAGGAATTTGAAGAATTAGGAGGCATAGATACCCTTATATTGACAAGAGGAGGCGGTTCTATAGAGGATTTATGGGCTTTTAACGACGAAAGAGTAGCCGAAGCCGTATTTAAGTACAAAATACCCGTTATTTCAGCCATAGGGCACGAAAGAGACTTTTCCATAGCCGATTTTGTGGCAGACAGGCGAGCCGCCACCCCCACCGAAGCGGGAGAACTGGCAGTACCCGATATAAAAGAAATAAATAATCTTTTAGATAGCATAAGGTACACAATAATCAGTTATATATCTCAAAGAATAAAAACCTATATACTAAGGCTGAAAGCAATCGAAAAAAGTTACGCGATAAAACGCCCTCTTTCCATTTTCGAATTAAAAGAACAGCAGCTGGATCATCTATACGACAAAATAATAAAAGAAATTAGATCCAAGCTAAACCAAAAGAAAGAAAATGTTAAAGGACTCGAAAATATCCTTCACGCGACCTCATACAAAAGAACTCTCTCACGCGGCTATTCTATAACCAGAAAGAACAACAAAATCATTAAAGATTCTTCTAAACTCAAAGAAAAAGATATAATCGATATCGAATTTCACAAGGGAAAAAGTACGGCAATCGTGGAGAAAACACAAGAGCAGTAGCTCTTGTGTTTTTAGTCTCGAGTCACAAGTCACCAGTCAAAACATTTAAAACAAGTAAAGCATCTTATAAAAAAAATACATTAAATACAGCTTTATTATTAGTTTAGATTAATAAGTTTATCTGTTTGATAATAAAGGTATTAATCTGCCCAAATTCAACCTAAAAACTTCCTGGGGTACGCTAATCTTACAATGCATTCCTGCAAATCTTTAGTTTTATTACTTTTAATTAAATACAGTATATGATTCGTTAATTCCCTGGATTGATCATCTACCTTAAAATTAAATGGAATTTCTTTTATCTTTCGTTTAAATTCTTCCGCTAAAAATTCCGTTTCAGGGTTAAAATATTTAAGCGCGTCCATTAAATCCTGATCAAAATTTAAATAAACACTTCTGATAAAAGAAAAATCATCCTCGTTTAATGCATTTAAAGCCAGAATTTCCGGAGGTAACCCTATCGAATAAAGAGCTGCCGTAAAAGTTATAGCCCGCGGCAATGTGACTCCTTCTAAACTGCGGGAATAACCGAATAAACCTATATGTAATTTTCTTTTTCTCCTGCTGGGAATATATTTCGCCACCTCATTAATTATAGGGGCTAATTCTATTATCTGTTTTTTGTACTCCTGTGTATATTTGTTAATTACCTCGAGGGCTTTTTCTTCATCTATTTTCTGTGGTACACCTTTATTTCTTTCTCGCAGAATTTTTATACCCATGTTAACCTCATCCGGCGTATAATCATATTTGAACGCGGACTGTACAGTAAATGTATGTGCGCTGGGATATTCCCTCCCCACTCTTTCAGCCGTATGAGGTTTAAGATTCCCTCTAAACGGAGCCGAACCGACACCTATAATAGGAAATAACTCAACACCGATATCTTCCGACAATCGATATAATCGCTGGAGCGCAATTTTATTTAATAAAACCGCGCTTATCAGACCGTAATTCATTGCCGGATCGGACCTCGCAAGAAAAACCCTCTGGTGTTTTATATCTTTATCATGAAGATAATCTCTTAGAACATTATGGGCGTTAAGCATATGTTCCATATCTTCGAATAAAGGTATAACGTTTATTTCTTTAGGCTTAAATTCTCCAATCCATTCGCCAATTGTTATATCTTGTTTATTAAATAATTTTTTCTCCTTATTTACTACAAAATCTCGATAATATCGGTAAATTCGATCGAGGCATTGACAGGAAGCGGTCATCGGTAATATAACTTCGAAAATAGGCGATGTATCATCGTTATAAAACAACTTCGCGGCGTCAAAAGATCTGGGAATGCTTTCCAACGTTTCCAGTAAAACTTTTGCTTCGTTTTTCTCCACAGTCGGATTAGGCACTCTCAAAGTCAGGAATAAGTCTTTACCCAGTTTTTTTTTCTCTCTGAAAAAAGGTTCGTATCTGGTAAGCAATTTTTTTACCACAAAACTATCTACTTCTTTACCCTCACAGTCCCACATCTGCTCGTCACATCCCAGATGAGAAAAAGCGTAATACGCTTCCTGTATCTCATCCTCTCCCCCCATTTCGTTGTTCTCGGCAAAAAATGGAGAATTTACATTATCGGGGTGTTGAGTACTCATACATTTCGGTATAATCAATTTTCACTCCTTTGTTTATTCGCCGTTGATAAAATATGTATCCAAGTAACTTTGTCAATGCTATTAAAACCCCCTGCCCCCCGTTTTTTTCCACAGAAAACACAGAGAAGGTAACGAGGTAAACCCATTCCCCTCAACCCAATATTCACATGTAGGACATGTAGGAACTGTAGTGTTTTGATGATATATGATTTTTCCTAATCTCAGACAAAAAACCTCAATTCAACTATCAGGTAAGATCATATATGAATCCATTGACAATTACTTAATTAGTCATTAAAATTCAAAACATAAGGAGGCGGTATGGAAGAAAAAAATGCAAATATAAATGAATACAATTTAGAACCCGGGTGTTTTGAATGTTACGGTCACGGATGGAGACAATTATGGAAAAATTTTCTTGAACTATTTGTAATATTTCTGATATTTA
>CAZVXD010000074.1:0-9025 GCA_964631335.1 uncultured bacterium | reverse complement strand
ATAAACTTTTTCTCGATTCTGTTTGTTCCATATTCCTTTACTACGGGAGATTCCATAATTCCCTCGTAAATTCCACCTCTACCAGTCATTTCCAATTGATACCAATCAAACTCACTATAAAAAGATAACATCAATAAAAATAACATAAAGCCTCCTAATAATTAATACATTGTATGTCCAAAACCGGCTCCCCCAGAAGGGATATTGAAAGAGCTGCCGTTCCTGATTCTCCGATAAGCGACAATATCACTACTTTGCTCGATAACTCCCCTCGTCCTATAATAAATCACAGCACCATCGTGCGTAAAGATGGGATTAACCCAGTTAGTATCGGTAACACCATTTGGACCGACAGTCGAAGCCGATACAATGAGCGAAGAATCTTTATTAAAATCTATAAAATAAGGTAAAGCCAAACAGCCGCTTATCGAAGAATCCCCGGATAAAAAAAGAGGAATCGAATAGACTGTGTCGACATTGTTATTTTCATAAAACACTTTATTGTAATCTATTTTAAAAAACAAAGTATCGAGTTCATGCAACTTTTTATATTCCGGCAGATATGAAATAACAAAATCACCGGGAACTTCCGCGGCTTTCAAGGTTCTAAATCTTTTTTTCAAATTTATGGCTGAAGCTATGTCACTATAAGTCATCAAAGAGGTTGCAGCCACCACGACGGTCAGAATAGTTATAATCCATAAAACAACAATCAACGCAATACCCTTTTTTTCTTTTTCTTTGCTCATCGATCCTCCTAATTTAATCTCGGTCCTCTTACGTTTCTGATTTGAACCGCCTCATGATAAATTATTTCTCTCGATCCGTCAGGATAAACAAAACGCAGAGTAAAATCGATTAAGTTTATCGGATAACATCCGGGATCGTTCCCCAGAGTAACCGGTTCTTCCATAACCCAAAATCCATTTGAATCGACCTCACTAACCGTATCGGCGGGATCGATAATATCGCCATTCACGTCGATGTAAGTAAATCCAAGAGAATCCAGAAAGTTGGCTGCTCTATCCCCATCTATATATAAAGTATCTCCTCTTACTTCTATAGAATGAATATCATCCGTATCAACAATACCTTCAAAATCTCCAAAAACATCATGCGTATAAGAAATAGAATTGCTATTACCTGAAATTATACCGAATCTGTGGTCGGGAGAAAGAGGTCTCTTACAAAACCCTATATGCCTGAGTTCATTCATCAAATACTCGCTCGCCCTCCTGGCTTTAATATTTACACTGGAAAACTCCTGCTGCTCCCTCAACCCGGTCTGCTGCAGTATAAATTGCTGATAAATAGATATGGATATAATACCCATAAAAACCAAAACTACCATTAATTCAATTAAAGAAAAACCTTTATTCTTCATTTTTTCTCCCTTTTTTATTCACCTGTGGTGGCTGAAAACCGTCTGCATCTGAATAGTATCACCATTAGATAAATCTATGGTCTCAATTGTAGCCCATATACGAGAACCGGAACTATAGCCCCTCGCATCATCTTTTGTAGCCGCTTTAGTCATATCGAAATGGAAAGAATCGATTCGAATGCTGCTGCTAAATGACATTCCATTTATGATATCCGAAGAAGAAAAAATTATATCTCCCGGATTAAAAGTTTCCCATATTATATCAAAAAAAAGTTTTTCATAGTTTCCGTCCAGATCGTAAATTCTCTTCATCAAATCACCTTTAAATGTTTCATAAACCTTACCGGATACGGCTTCCAATCTCGCGCTTCTCTCGGAACTAATAATCCTGCGGCTGTTACTCGCGTAAAAAACAGCAATCGAAGCGCTGGCAAGAGTAAAGAAAAGAAGCGCGACTATTAATTCAATCAGAGTAAAACCTTTTTTTATTTTCATTGCAGTTTCGCCTCCAATACCCCAAGAGGGGAAATATAAAAACTTATCGATTTCCCTGTATTTTCATCTATCACAAGAAATTCTCTTACATCATCTTCATCTCTGACAAACCCGTCAACGTGAACGGTCAACCTTATTGGATTTACGCCACCACTAAATTCAAGATCCAGCTCTTCTCTCAAAACCAAAGAATCTCGTCGCGAACCCTCGGAACTAATATACTCCAAACGATCATTGTTTTCATCTATCTGAATCAGATATTTATATCCTTCAGTTACAACCCTCCTGTTCACGCCCTCATAAAAAGCCCTCACCTCATTCATGGTTCCCTCTAATCTACTCCTGGCAAAAAGACTCCGATAAGAGAAAATCGAGATCCCGGTAATTATGCCCATTATCACGATAACAACTATTAACTCAACAAGTGTAAAACCCTTATTCTTCATTTTTCCTCCTTAATTTAATGTGCAAATTCCATTCCTCAAATTAAAACCTTAATTAGCAATGACTTAGTTTTTCAAACCATGTAATTTCTTACGGATGTGTGTAATTCGTTTCATACTTGAAAAAAAATTAAATATCAAAATTTAAAAAGCAAAATTGTTTAACATTGTAAATAATTCTAAAAACTTCGGGGAGAAGAAAGAATTCATACATTGACCTAATATCGGACCTGTTAAAATAGAATCTAATCTCAAATTAAAGCAGAAATCAATTATAAAAAGTTGATTACTTCTGGTTAATCAGCACTTTTTTTATTGGAATTTCCTCAGCTTCCAGGGAAGAAAAATCGACATTTTTGCTCGCGTGTTGGATATCTATTCCTACCAACCTATGATGTTTATCAAAATCCAATACGATTCCAAGAACTATCTCCTCTGAATCTACACTGGATTTTGAAGATAAATTTATATATAGAGCATCTGTATCTTTATAATAATGAAATTTCATAATTTTACTCCTTAAATCGCCTATCAAAAAAGGCATTATGAATTGTTTTACCATCTTTTAATGTAACAACTCTCAGATACTTGTTTTTTCTCGGATATATACCCAATGTCTTACTCTTCCGTCATGTTGTACTTCTGTTTTTAACGGATTGTTAATAGCTTCAATACACCATTCCATTTTCAAATAACTACGTTTTCTCAATATCTGTTCTTTAAAGTATCGGGTAGTCTTTATACTCATCTCTATAACTATAAAATCAATCGATATATTTGTCAAGTATATATAGTTAAAGAATAACATGACATCTGCAGCCTATCAACAATTTCCCTGTAGTACTACCGGTCAACTTTTTGTTTTTTTTCGAAGATATTAGCCACAAAGCTACAAAAACACGCTGTAGCGGGGGGGTATCCCCCGTTTAATTTTGTTGGGGACAAACCCCAACGCTACTGCCAAATATTGTAAATTGGAAGTTGGAAATTGCGAATTTTACATTTAAAAACACTCAAAAAAATAAAAATTATTCGTGCTATTTGTTGTTTGAATTTAAGTTAATGAGATGATGAGTGTATGGGTGAACGGGTTTATTTTTTTACCCCATTTACTTATCTACTTATATACCCATTTACTAAAGCCGTGTAAATCCGTGGCTAATTATGGGCCGCGGGATGGGATGAACAAAAAACCTTGTGATAATCAGTGAAATCTGTGGTTAAATTTGGGAGTTGTGGGGTGGGCTTTTGGTGAGAATTATTCAGAACTTCTTCCGGAGGCGCATTCAACCCTGTTCCCGCCGTTTTCTTTCGCGAGATAACAGGCATTGTCCGCGTATTTGACTAACTCGACAAGATCTTTACCGTCGTAAGGAAAAATCCCTATCCCAAGAGAAACAGTTAAGCCTCTTAATAATTCGTTACCTCTAACGCTTTTAAGCATATTATTCGCGACTTCCATGGCTCCGTCGATATTAGTTTTGGGTAAAATAGAAATAAACTCGTCGCCACCGTATCTTCCCAGTAAGTCACCCTCCCGGAGAACATCCTTTATTGTAAGAACAAAAGATATGAGACCTTCATCTCCTTTTTGATGACCGTATTTGTCGTTATATTCTTTAAAATTATCGAGATCGAGAAAAAGAATGGCAAACTCTTCACCATTAGGACCGGCTTCGGCAATCTGCTCCATTAATTTTTCTTCCATTATCCTTCTGTTGATAGCGCCGGTAAGAGGGTCTTCTGTGGAAAGCCTTTTTGTTTCTTCAAAAAGCCGAGAACGTTCGATTGCCATGGCGATCTGAGCGCCGAGCGCCACCAATAAATTTCTAACCGATTTCGGAAAATCATCTCTTCGGAGACTTTCTATATCCAGGACCCCGATAATTTTATCCTGAATTTTTAAAGGTATAGAAAACTCTGACTTCTTTTTAAATTCCCTGGGACCGTGAAAAGGAACCATAGAAACATCCGCGGCGTAATAAGGCTGTCCCGATTCAACAACTCTTCCGATTATGCCTCCGTCTCCTATCTTTATTCTGGTCCCTTTAAAATCTCTTATCGCGTCCACAGTCCACTCCAGAGTAGCATATTCTTCATTTTCATCCACAATATAAATAGCTATGATTTCATACCCGAAATGCGTGGTTATCTGTTTTACTATTTGTTCTATAAGTTCATCCACATTCAGACTGGAAATCATGGCACGGCTTAACTCATAAGAAATTCTCAGTTCCCTCATAGTCGTATCCAGCCTCTGATAAAGTCTCGAATTGGCAAGAGCAAAAGCCAATACGGGAGATAAGCTCTTCATCAAATCCTTTATTCTTTCTAAATCATCAGGAAATCCTTTTAAATAGTATAGGTATAAAATCCCTTCAACTTCACCGCGCAATATAACAGGAACGGCTATGACAGATTTATTAACGCTATTTTGTATTTCATCATTGGGATTTGATAATTCGGAAGAATCTTTTGAAATTACAATATCCCTCTTTCTTATGACTTCCCCTTCAATGCCTGTTGCTAATCTCGCCATGCTTTTATGGGTAGAAAACTTTCCTTTTTGCATGGAATAATCATATGCTATCTTCTCGGGATTTTCCTTAAGTATCAAAAAAGAGGAATAATCGGCACCGGTTAGCTCAGGCACCGACCTCAATATTTCTCTTATAACACCTTCCTGTCTGCTGAAAATAGAAATATTCCCCAGCAGTTGCCCCACCCATTTAAAAAAGTGGACTTCGTTATAAACCTCCATTTTAAAAATATACCTTTTCTACAACAATATGTCAAGCCCATTGATGTTTAATGTTAACTCAAAGATAAAAGTGGAGTAAATAAAAGTTTTTTGTATATAATTAAATGCCGCGGATTGGCCTTGACTTATGATATAACCCTGGTATTTTTTATATATGTTCTTGATAATTTTTGCAAGTTTACTTATTCCGATGGATGAGGCACAAACCGACCATTTAAAAGCTTATGGTCTTACTTACTGGGTTTTAGAACAGGGACTCAATGCCGAATGGCTTCTTAATTACAGGGGCGGAAGTTTCCTTCTTCCAGGCCTTGAGGGCATAAAACAAGAAGCCGATAGTAAAGGTGTGACTTGCATACGGATTAATGAAAATCAGGTAAATGATATCTACGCGATTATAGAGAGAGAAAACATGGAAAGAGTAAAATTGGAAAAGGCTCCCAGAGTAGCTGTATATATACCTGAAACCGAAGGACCCTGGGATGACGCGGTTTCACTTGCTCTTGAATACGCGGATGTTCCTTACGAGAGGATCTGGGATGACGATATTCTTACAGGCGCCTTGATGAATTATGACTGGCTGCATCTGCATCACGAGGATTTTACCGGACAGTATGGTAAGTTTTATCGGAATTACTCTGGTACTGATTGGTACAAAGAGGTTGTTGATATTAACGAAAGAAAGGCAAAAAGTATGGGATATGCCAGAGTATGGGAGATGAAGCATGATGTAGCGCTTACGATAAAAGATTATGTTTCAGGAGGGGGTTTTTTGTTCGCGATGTGTTCCGCTCCGATAACTCTGGATATAGCACTCGCGTACTATAGAGTGGATATTGTTCCTTCTCAAATCGATGGTAATGGAATCGACCGGAACTACAAAATAAAAGCGAATTTTAGCAATACATTTTTTTTGGAGGATATAAACCTTATAGCGTCTCTTAATATTTACGAGCATTCAGACGTAGATATAACTCATTTCGCGGTCAGGAGAGGTAAAGGCAGTTATTTTTTTCTTAGAACTTTCGCGCCGAAAAGAGATATAATTCCTGCAATTCTGACACAAAATCACACTGAAAGAGTAGAAGAGTTTCTGGGACAGGATACAGGTTTTGACAGGGATAAGTTAAAATCAAATATAATTATTTTAGCCGATGTTCCCAACACCAGGGAAGTCAGGTATGTATATGGGGAGTGCGGCAAGGGCAGTTTTTCTTTTTTGGGAGGACATGACCCCGAAGATTACACACATCTCGTGGGGGATCCACCCACTTATCTCGAGTTTCATAAGCACTCCCCCGGTTATCGTTTGATATTAAACAATTTATTACTGCCTGCCGTAAAGAAGAAAAAACTTAAAACGTAATGAAATGCCAAAGTCCAATGTCCAGAGTCATAAGTCAAAAAATATTTGTGAAATTTGTGCTATTTGTTGCTGAAAGAAGTTTTTGTTTTTAGTAAATGAATGAACTAATAGATAGTTACATTGAAGAGTTAGTACGGAGAAGATTTTCGGATTTCACCGTAAAAAGTTATCGGACGGACCTTGAAGAATTCAGTATTTTTTTGGAGAAAAAGGGAAAGAATGACTTTTCCGAAATTGATAGAAAAGATATTAGAGGGTTTATGGGTGAGCTTCTTTCTTATGGATATAAAAAATCTTCAGTCTCTCGAAAGCTCTCGGCTATAAAGTCTTTTTGTAAATTCCTTGAGAGAAATAAAATTCTAAAAGGAAATCCCTCGGTTTCGGTTAAAACTCCCAAAACCGAGAAACGCGTTCCTTCTTTTCTTTCTGAGGAAGAAGTCTTGGAGATGCTTGAATCCTATTCCGACGAAAAGGAACTCGACATTAGGAACAAAGCAATCCTTGAATTACTATATGCCACGGGTATTCGTGCTTCCGAGCTTTCGAACCTCGATCTTGCTATGATCGATATGAAAAGCGGATTGCTCAAAGTTTACGGAAAAGGAAAAAAAGAAAGAATAGTCCCTATAGCGAAAGCTGCTTTTGAGGCTTTGAATAAATATATTTCCGAAGTAAGGGGCTATAAAGACGGAGCTCTTTTTTTGAGTAAGTCGGGAAAAAGATTGGGACAGAGAGATCTTCAACGCATAGTCAAGAAAGCTATAGTTAAAGTTGCCACACTCAATCAGATGAGTCCGCATACCATGCGTCACACTTTTGCGACTCATCTTTTAAACCGCGGAGCCAATCTCCGAGCTGTACAGGAACTTTTGGGACACGAATCTCTGTCCACGACACAAATTTACACGCATGTCAGTATAGAAAAATTAAAAGAAGAATACAAAAGAGCCCACCCCAGAGCATAGATTATGGAATGTAAATGGAGAATTAGAACCACAAAGACCTCTAAGGACACAAAGATATAAATATTGGAGTGAAAAAATTTATTATAAAATCGAAGACTTTTTTATACTTATGTAACAAATTTTTCCGGTTTTGTAGTATGGATTTTGAAAAACAAAATATAGGGGATGCGTAGGGTCTTTGTGCTCTTTGTGTGCTTTGTGGTTAATTTAAGGTTAAGGAGGTCATTATTTTAGATAAATTGATAGAGATTGCGAAAGGTTCCGGAAATATTATATACGGTTATTACGGTTCATTGAAAAAAGGTGACATTCAAAGAAAGGGTTATAGCCATTTTGTGACTAAAGCGGATAATGAAGCGGAAGAGTTTATAATAAAAGAGTTGCTGAAAAACTTTCCTGGTGTTGGAATTTGTTCAGAAGAAAGAGATTCTATTTCCGGAAAAGGAAGATTTATCGTCGACCCTTTAGATGGGACTCATAACTTTATGAGTGGTATCGCGCGTTTTTGTGTTTCTATCGCTTATGAAGAAAATTCCAAAATAAGAGCGGGAGTTGTCTATGAACCTGTTAAGGATGAAGTTTTTTACGCGGAAAAAGGGAAGGGCGCCTTTTTAAATGGTGTGAGGATAAAGCATTCCGGACAAAAAGATCTGGATAGAGCATTGGTTACAATCGGCATTCCTCCTGCCGCTTATGAGTGGAGGGGAAAGATTCTCGATGCTCTAAAGGAATTAATACTTAAGGTTAATTCTATAAGAATTTTCGGTTCGGCTGCTCTGCAGTTGGCGGAAGTCGCGACGGGAAGAATAGACGGTGATATGGAATTCGCTTTGTCTCCCTGGGATGTGGCTGCCGGCTGGTTGTTGGTAGAAGAGGCGGGCGCGGTAATCACCGATGAAACGGGCGGAAATAAGATTTTAGAGGGAACAATCATTGCCGGCGCTCCTTATGTCCATAAATTTTTGCTTGACTTTGTAAGAAATAATGTTATATAAATATCTATGTCGACAATAAAAGAAGCTATTCTTTCATCTATGGCCTATATAGGAGGGGTTTTTACACTTTTAGGGGAAACCTTTTCACAGATAAAAGGGCTGATAAGAAAATTCGATTTATTTATCGAGCAGGTATTCTTTCAGGGTATAAAGTCGATATCCATTGTAGTATTCACTTCTCTTTTCATGGGTATGGTTACCGCTTATCAGGCTCACTACCAGGGACAACAATATGCTCCGGACGTGTATATAGGAATGCTGGTTTCCAAGGCATTATTAATCGAACTCGGTCCTCTTATCGTGGGTCTTGTTGTCGCAGGAAGAGTTGCTTCTTCTATCGCGGCAGAACTTGGTTCCATGAAAGTAACGGAACAAATAGACGCTCTCGAAGCTTTCGCCATAAATCCGATCGAACACCTCGTAGTTCCCAGAGTATTTGCCGGAATTTTTGTTTTACCGATTCTTACTATTATTGCTGAATTTGTAGGGATTATAGGAGGCTGGCTTCTTTCCATAATGAGTTTGAATATTTCAAGTGCTGTATTCTGGAGAGGTGTCCGGTTGAATTATTATCCCATAACTCTTTACGGTGGATTGATAAAAGCGATGACTTTTG
>CAZVXD010000073.1:0-9228 GCA_964631335.1 uncultured bacterium | reverse complement strand
GTTCGCTTTTGGTATCGGTGAAATCGCCCTGGATAAATACATTTCTACCGCCGGAGTCGATGAAACTTTTAACGACGATGAATACACCCAAAGAGCTCCCGAAGCGTGGTCTTTTTACGGTGTGGCGAGTAAGAAAGTAAACAGATTAATAGAAGTAAGCGCCGGGTTGGGTAGAGGTAAATTTGTGGGTTACGGCTCGTTTAGCGAGTACATTAATACCGACCTGCTCAGCAGTGAAAAACATGAAGTATGGTCTTTTGGACTTTTCGGGGGAGTTAAATTTATTTTTTCGAAAAATTTATCCTTTATTGCCGAAGCGGATGGCCGTGATGTTAATATCGGATTGGGATATCGAAACGAGCGGATAAAAGGTACGCTGGTTTTGAATAAACTCGAGGTTTGGGGCGATTCGGAAAACGATTTTTCTCCTCGTGTTGGGTTGGATTTATCCTACAGGATAAAGGGCGTAAAGGAAAAAATTCAGCCCGTACGGATTGCCTATGAGGAATACATCGAACCGGTCAAGGTCGATACAATGGAGTCCGATATAATAGAAGAGGATGAAAAAGAGCCCGAAGCCGGCGATTCGATGGAAATAAAAGATAATTTTGAGAATATTAAAGCCGCGATAGAAGCGATAAGTTTAAAATTTCCTTATGCCAGAGCCGAACTGACCATCGAAACTCTGGATCTCCTGGAAAAAATTATCGAACTCTTAAGTCGGTGCGGAAATTTCCGTTTGCTTATTATCGGGCATACATGCTCGATAGGCAGCATGGAATCGAATCAGATACTATCTGAAGAAAGAGCGAAAAGTGTAGAAAGGCATTTGATAGAAAATGGAATCCCCGCCGATAAAATTAGCAGGGAAGCGCTCGGAGAAAGAAGACCGATCGCCGATAACGGTACTGAAGAAGGAAGGATCAAAAACAGAAGAGTCGAGTTCGCGCTGTACCGGGCTGGAAATAAATAGGTCATATTCTGGATTAGGAGAAAAACAGGAAGGAATAATAATTGTAAATTTTAAATGCTGAATTTTGAATTAGAAGAACTAAAAACGAAGAGCGGAGATTTAAAAAAAAACTTATTACTTAATCCGTAATTCCTGAGACTTAATGCGTACAGGTTCTAATCTCAATAGTGTTCTCTGTCTAATTCTTTGGTAAAAATTTTTTTTAAAAATGTGACAACAGGGGTTGACAAGGCCAATTTAAATATGTAGATTTGTAGTCATAAGGGGGTGATCACTTTGAAACGATTAATTTTAAAACAATTAATTTTATTAGTTCTATCTATAGTATCTATTTCGGTAAATGGTTATCAGATGAAAAGGGAGTCTTATATCGATATTCCCACGGCTAATTTTGACCAGGGTCTTTATATTGGCGTAAATTCGAGTTACCCGATTAAAGATGTTGAAGATGTTAAATTTGACCCTAATATAGGGATCGATTTTACGTATGGAGATTTCGGGGCAGCTCTAAAATGGTATAAAGGTGCCGACTTCGCGCTCGATATTTCTTATAAAATACTCGCCGACAATGGCAGGTTTCCCGCTCTTGCTATAGGATTCGGTGAAATAGCCATAGACAAATATGTGTCTCCCGCGGGTTCGGATGAAGTCTTCAATGATGAAAATTATATTGATAGAGCTCCGGAAATCGCTTCGGTTTATATTGTGGGAACGAAAAAGATAAACAAAAATTTTGAAATTACTGCAGGGCTCGGTAGAGGAAGATTCATAGGCTACGGTCCGAGAAGCCAGTACGTAAATATCGACGCCTTCTCCGATGAGAATCACGAGAATTGGGCTGTGGGACTTTTTGGCGGAATGAAATATGTTTTTATGAATAATTTATCTTTTATTGTCGAAGAAGACGGGCGCGACGCGAACATCGGTATAGAATATCAAAACGAAATGCTTAAAGGTACACTGGCTTTAAATAAACTTGAATTATTTACGGCAGATGATGATTCTGAACTTTCGCCGCGAATCAGTCTCGATTTTTCTTATAAAATTACGGATATTAAAAAGAAAACTGAAGAAAAGGAGAAATTTTCTGTTGGTATCGAATTAATAGATAGTGAAAGTAAGGAATCTGTAAATGGTAATACGATAATAAGCGGTAAGGACGGAGATACGGCGCAAATTTCCGTGAATAGAAGAGTCCATTCTTTTTTACTGGAACCCGGTGTTTTTATAACGTATATTACCTCGGAAGGTTATGTTAATAAGAAAATCGAGATAACGGTAAAAGGGAAAAAGGTCGGGAATCTTTTTACTGTAGAATTAAACAAAAAAAAGACCAATGAAAAGCCTATCGGATTAGAAGATTCTATTGTAGTAGTAGATGATTTTGAAAATATGAAAAATACTGTCGAAGGCATAAGTATAAGATTTCCCTTCAAAAAATTCGATATTACAGCAAGAGGATACGGTATTCTGGACAGGATAGTAGAACTTATAAGAGATAATGAAGATGTTTATCTCATTGCTATAGGACATACCTGTTCCATTGGGACCTATGAAGATAATCAAATGCTGTCTGAAAAAAGAGCGGAAAACGTGAAAGAGTATTTAATCGGACGCGGAATATCCCCGTATAGAATAAGCACGGAAGCTTATGGGGAAACAAGGCCGGTCGCCGATAACGACACGGAAGAAAACAGAAAAAAGAATAGAAGAGTTCAATTTATACTTTATAGGAAGAAATAAAAGTTCACACAGATTAAGATGCTCCGGATTTGAGAATCTGACAATGCAATTATACAATTGTCATGTTTAATGGGTATATTTTTTTTGTTGCGGTAAATCTATCCCCATTAAGTGTTTGATTTGCAGTTTATTAGACGTTTCGAAAAAGGAATGATAATTGCACATTATTTGTTAAGATGTTTTGATGTAGCTGCTTAGAGAGGTTGCAGGTTAAGGTTTTTTGATTATATTAAGATATCCTTGAGGAGGACAGATAAATTCAAATAAAAAAGGGGTGGCAAACTCTATATTAAAAAGAACTTTTGATGTTTTCCTTTCCGGAATCGGTCTGGTGATTTCGGTTCCTGTCTGGGTTCTTTCTTCTGTTGCTATCGTTATGGAAAGCGGAGGTCCTATTTTTATCAGGCAAAAGAGAGTTGGTAAGGACGGAGAAATTTTTTACGTTTTGAAATTCAGGTCGATGGGAAAAAATACGCATAACGGGGCAGCCATGAAAAACAGGGAAGAATACAATTCTCATGTTACCAGAGTGGGTAAACTTCTCCGGGCAACCGCGATGGATGAACTGCCTCAACTCCTTTCTATTTTTAGAGGTCATATGAGTTTTGTCGGACCCCGGCCTTTTCATCCCGATGTTGAAATCATAGGCAGTAAATACAGAAATCTCAAAGAAGTCCCGGATTTCCACAAGAGGGTTATGATTAAACCCGGTCTTACCGGAATAGCTCAGATTTTCGCCGATAAAGAGGCGAAAACCGAGCATAAAGTCAAATATGATCTTTTGTATATAAAAAATCAGTCTTTCTTGCTGGACGTGAAGCTGGTTTTGATTTCTTTTTATGTAACTTTTTTCGGCAGGTGGGAATAGAAAAATTTCGTGCCGGTTTAAGATTTTAATAATTATTTAAAAAAACTGAGTAAGGAGGTTATAAATGAAAAAATTTTGGTTTACGCTATTTTTTCTCTGTTTTTTGCCGCTTAATTCTCAGATGCTTCATTACGATTCCTATATCGATATACCCAGCGCCGATTATACTGAAGGGGTTTTTGTAAATATCGACGGCAATTTTCCTCTGGCAAGCGGGAGCGAAGTGAGTTTCGATCCCAATTTTGGTTTAGAATGGACTTATATGGAATTAAACACGGCTCTCAAATGGTACAACGGATCGGATTTCGCGTTCGATATATCTTATCGTTTGCTGCAGGAAGAAACGAGGAGACCATCGATAGCCGTAGGTATTTATGAGATTTCTTTCGATAAATTCATATCGCCGGTGGGTTCGGATAAAACATATGATGATGAAGATTATGATGACAGACCTCCTGAGATTGTTTCTCTGTACGGAGTGGCGACCAAAAATATTAACAGAAACCTTCAGGTTAATATCGGAGTGGGCAGAGGCAAGTTTGTCGGATACGGACCCAGAAGCTTTGTGCCCAATACCGATGTTCTCTTCGATGAAAACCATGAAAATTGGGCGGTGGGACTTTTTATGGGCATCCGGTTGAGAGTTTCAAGCCCCGTGAGTTTTATTCTGGAGACGGACGGACGAGACGCGAATTTCGGACTTGAATATAAAAATCGGCTGCTTAGAGGAACTTTATATCTCATGAAAGCGGAACAGCTTTTCACTGATAATAATTTTGCCAGACTGGGGCTGAATTTTTCTTATAATTTTAGTTCGTTGAGATGATAGGGTTTGTTGGGTTTGTTGCTTTGCAATGTAAATGCGTTAATGAGTAAATGTGTAGAAGTGTAAATGAGCAGAAAAGAGTTATTAGGTGTTTGGTTTTAGGTTTTAGAAAAAAATTAAAAATTCAACATTCAAAATTCAAAATTAATATCTTGCGCTCTAACGCTTTTGCGCTCTAACTCTCTAACGATTTTGCGTCTTCTTGTTTTTTTATTTTCTTACTTTTTTCCTGGCTTTTATGTGTTCTTCGTATGTTTCGCTGAAAATGTGATCTCCTTTGCCTGTGGCAACATAATAAAGATAATCGGTTTTTGCGGGATGGAGAGCCGCCATTATGGACTGAAATCCGGGACTGGCTATGGGTCCGGGAGGCAAGCCCCTGTTCCGGTATGTGTTGTACGGAGATTTCACTCTTAAATCTTTATACAATACTCTGCTTTTATGGTACCCCAGCGCGTAAAGAACTGTAGCGTCTATTTGAAGAGGCATTTTTTTCTCCAATCTGTTGTAAATAACCGAGGCTATAATAGGTTTTTCTCTGTCGACCATCGCCTCTCTCTCTATCATGGACGCTATAGTCAGGATTTCATGGGTATTGAAGGTCATCGAGTTTATTTTGAATTCCTGAGACGGTTTTACTATATCGAATAAGCGGTCGACCATACGTTTTAAGACATTTTCCGCTTTTTCTCCCTTGAAAAATATATATGTGTCGGGAAAAAGATAACCTTCCATAGTGGATTTGTCTATCCCGAGTTTCTTGATAAAATTGGTGTCTCTAATAAGAGAATCTATTTTTGAAACATCGATATCCGTGTTTTTATGTCTGCGAAAAGCACGTATGGTTTCGTTTATTTTTAAACCCTCGCGAATTTTGACTTTTATCGTTAACTTTTTTCCTTTGAGTAAGCTTTTTAAAACCTCTCTGGGGTCTTCGTATAATTCGAATCTGTACCAGCCATAAGTAAGGGAAGTGGACTTTTTTAAAGCGATAACCATTATTTTGAATCCAATTCTGTCCTGAATGATTCGCGCGTTTTTTAATTTTCTTGAAATAATGTTGAGATTATCGCCTTCGTCTATTTTGATAACGGTGGTTTTGTAGCGAGGCGGATTTGCCAGAGGATACAGTATAATACCGATGGCTATTATTACGAGTATGGCTTTATTTCTCATCTAAATAACCCTTAAGTATCAAAGACGCGGCAATTTTATCTATTAGTTTTCTGTCTCTCTTCTTTCCCAGCTGCGCGGCGATTTCTGTCGCCTCTCTGGTGGTAAAACGTTCATCCTGAAGTTTTATGGGTATGTTAATTTCTTTCTCGATTTCCTTTTTTATTCTTTGAACAAATTTGGCTCTCTGCCCTATTTTACCTTTTGTGGTCAAAGGGAATCCCAATACTATACCCTCGAAATTGTACTCTTTATTTAAATCCCTGAGCTCTCTCAATAAGTGCTCGGTTTTTACGGTTTTCCGCGGTTTGACTATATCGAGATTATTGCTTATGGCTATTCCTGTCCATTTCAATCCTATGTCGAGTCCAATCCAGTAATTCATAATTCAATATAATGATTTCGATGTCTTTTTCAAGCACGGGAATTAATTTGGTCCAGTGTCCAAAGTCCAAGGTCTTTTTTGGTTTGAAGGGTTGATAGTTAGAGAGCTGGTTTAACTTAGATCTACGTTGTTTTTTTGTTTTACCAGGGTTTTTTTGACTGATGACTGATGACTGATGACTTATGACTCAATTCAGTTTCTTTTGAATCTGAATTGCCCTTGACAAAAAGGTATATTTTTATTAATCTTAAAAAATCCAGTTAGAATAGTAAAAAGATATTGTAACTTAAAATAAATCTCAACAAATAATGAGCAGTAAGGAGGTAGAGTGCCGGTTAAGATAAGATTGAGGGTTGTGGGTAAAAGAAAACAACATTCTTACAGAATCGTTGCGATTGAATCCAGAAATCCCAGAGATGGTAAATATTTAGAGCAATTAGGATGGTATAATCCGCGTTCGAAAGAGCTTCAGATAGATGATGAAGGAATTAAAAGATGGCGGGAAAAAGGCGCGATTGTAAGTGACGCGGTCGAAGCTTTATTGAAAAGATGGGAAAAAGGCGATACCGATAGTCCGCCCAAGAAAGTAATCAGGAAGAAAAGCGCAAAGAAGAGCAAGAAAAAAAGCATGAAGGAGAAGAGTGCTGAGGAAACTTCAGATGCAAATAAGCCTAAGGAGAAAAGTGCTGAGGAAACTACAGATGAAGAAGAAAGTAAATCGGAGGAGGTAAGCGATGCTGAAGGAACTGATAACGTACATAGCGAAGTCTCTGGTGGATCAACCTGAGGAAGTGGAGGTAGAGGAAATAGCGGGAGAGAGGACTGTTATGTATGAACTTAAGGTTGGCAAAAAGGATATTGGAAAAATCATAGGAAAGGGAGGAAAGACGGCAAAAGCGATAAGAACAATAGTTACTGCGGCTTCGATGAAAATCGGGAAAAGAGCGGTTCTCGAGATTTTAGAACCCTCTTAATAATCTTTTCTCTGCTTGCCTGACCGCTGAGATGGAAATCAACATTTTAAGTATTTTCCCTTCTTTATTTAACACTTTTATAAAGACAGGAATAATCGGAAGGGCAAAAGATAAGAATATTATTTCTTTTAATATAATTGATATAAGAGATTTTTCTTCGGATACTTACGGAACAGTTGACGATTATCCGTATGGGGGGGGAGCAGGTATGATTATGAAAGTCGAGCCTATTGTTAAAGCTCTTGAAAGCATCGAGAAAAAAGGTGAGGTTTGTTTGCTTTCCCCGCGGGGAGAACGTTTCAATCAGAAAATGGCGAGAGAATTATCCGAGAAAGAGATTTTGACTCTAATATGCGGCAGGTATAAAGGCGTGGATGAGAGAGTAAGAGAATTCATCGATAGTGAGATATCGATTGGCGATTACATTTTGAGCGGAGGAGAAGTAGCTACCATGGTAATTGTTGAAGCGTTGGCAAGACTTCTCCCGGGCGCGGTGGGTGATGTAGAATCGGTGAACACGGATTCGTTCGAGGGGGGGCTTTTAGACGCGCCTGTTTATACGAGACCGCAGGAATTCAGAGGAAAGAAAGTTCCCGAGGTTTTGCTCTCGGGAAATCACGGAGAGATTGAACGATGGAGGAAAGAAGCAGCGGTTAAATTAACGAAGAAATACAGAAAGGACATTATGAAAAATTAAGGTTGTGTTCGAAAGGAGTTCAAAGTGGATGAATTAAAAATCGTAGAAGGAGAATATCTGGTAGATAATAGGCCGGAATTTGGTCCCGGGGATTTAATAAGAGTGGTTATCTCGGTTAAGAGAGGGGATAGGGAAAGAACGCAGCGTTTCGAAGGTGTTGTGATTAAAATAAGGGGTTCTGGGACAGGTAAAACTTTTACGGTCAGAAAAGTTAGCCAGGGTGTGGGGGTTGAAAAGATTTTCCCCTATAATTCTCCGATAATAAAGTCGGTAGAAGTTATGAAAAAGGGTAAAGTAAGGCGAGCCAAGCTTTACTATCTGAGAGAAAAAGAAGGGAAAGCGGCAAAAATAAAAGAAAAGAAATGACCGTTAACGACGAGGAATGGGTTTCTTCTGAATCGACCTTGATTTGCGGGGTCGATGAAGTAGGGAGAGGCTCCCTCGCCGGACCGGTTGCCGCGGCAGCAGTTGTTTTTGAAAAGGGTGTGTATGTTCCCGAAGTAGACGATTCGAAAAAACTTTGTCCCAATAAAAGGCTCGAACTTTTTCCGGAAATCTTAAAACATTCGATTTCCGCTTCTGTCGGTTATGTCGATTCTTTTTTAATAGATAAAATGGGTATAAATAACGCGGTTATGCTCGCTATGTACCGGGCTATATCTTCGCTTTCTGTTATGCCGGATTGGGTTCTGGTGGATGGTTTCCCGATTCCCGAGCTGCCTTTCTCACAAACATCTATAATAGGAGGAGACGGAATATCGCACGCTATAGGCGCTGCTTCTATAGTCGCCAAGGTTTTAAGAGATAGGGTGATGGAATTCTATGATATATTTTTTCCTGTTTACGATTTTGCCAAAAATAAAGGTTACGGAACTACCTTTCACATGAAACAAATAGATGAATATGGCTTCTGTAAAATACACAGAAAAAGCTATTATCCTATGAAAAGGCTATTTTCATGAGTTTTAGAGATAAGGGAGAAAAAATAGCCGCGACTTATCTGAAAAATAAAGGATATAAAATTTTGGAAAGCAATTATAACGGCAGGGGATTTGAAATAGATATTGTTGCCGGTAAAGAAAAACTTATAGCTTTTGTCGAGGTTAAAAGAAGAAAATCTTCCGATTTTATGGATCCTCTGGATAGTATAAACAAAAAAAGAAAAGAACACATGATAAAAGGGGCGAGATTTTTTTTGTCGGTAAACGACCTTTTTGGCAAATGTGATGTTCGTTTCGATGTTATAACGGTAATAGGCGACAAGGAAAATATAGAGCATTATGAAGACGCGTTCAGAGTTTAAAAAGTAGAGAGTAGGGAGCAAATCAGTCTTGAGTCGCGCGTCGTGAGTCATGAGTCAAAACAAAAAAAAGAATAAAGCCATTCATGATATTAATGTCATTTGATTTTACTTTAGGGCTTGATGGGTTGGTTTTCGACATTCGACACCAGACTAATGGCACAAGACTCAATTCCGATTCTTTGAATCTGAATTCCCCTTGACAATGAAATATTCCAAACGTACTTTGGTTTTGTTAAAATGAAAGCTTTTGAAACACTCGATCATTTTACTAAAAAGAAATTTTTAT
>CAZVXD010000072.1:0-9353 GCA_964631335.1 uncultured bacterium | reverse complement strand
GAGTTTATTCTGAAATTATCTCCGATGGGGTTTCGTTCAGGGTCGTATAATTGTCCGTAAATATCGTCATCACCGTTTCTTTCATCCTGCCAAACAATAAGAAAGTATCCGGATGGACTCACCGCAATATCCGGAATATATTGGTAGCTCGTTCCTCCGTCGTCGTTTACCCGGAAGTTCTCTCCTATTGTGTCTCCGTCTGAATTTACCATTTGTGTGTAAATATCATAATGCCCGTTTCTGCTATCCTCCCACACAACGACCGCGTTGTTCGAGGAATCCATATCGACTGCCGGATGTTCTCTGTATGTATCGACTGTATCCGATACAGCAATAGGTGAACCGATAGGGTCGCCGGAAGAAATAACTCTCTGGTAAAATATATCTGATGAATGAGAATAGGTAATGACAAAGCTGGAATCTTCAGATACCGAAACGTCTGGATTGCTTCCTGTGCTTATGTGGATATTATTTCCGAGCAGTTCGCCCTGCTCATTTAAACGCTGGAAGTATACTCCCCAGGGTGTACGGCTGTCGCCCCAGGTTATAACAGTTCTGCCGCCGTTATTCATATCGATTGCCGGATAATGCTGGTTTTCTGTTCCGTTAACTTCATTTACTTTAACATCATCTTCCAAAGGGCTCCCATCGTTTAAAAATTTTCTTTTATAGATACTCCTTGAATGTCTGAAATCCTGCCAGGTAACCACAAAATTGTTTTCATTCATTGATACCCTTGGAGTAAATTGGTTCTCTGAGCCCTGTCCAACAAGAAAGTTATCTCCAAGAATTCCCCCTGCGTTATTTAATCTCTGCGCGTAAATTTGATAAGGCCCATCACGGGTATCTGACCATACAACCACAAAATTACCCTCTGCATTCATCGCGCATGCAGGGTATCTTTGGTTTTCACTGCCTATTCTATCGTTTATCAAAAAATTCCCCCCTAACGTGTTTCCGGAACTATCGAATCTCTGCCCAAAAATATCATCATCTCCGTTTCGATTGTCTTCCCAAACCACGATGGAATTCCCCGCTGAATCCATCGCGCAGAATGGGTCGGCTTGCGCGAATGTTCCTCCGTCATCATTTATTAAAAAATTATCTCCCACTGCGTTTCCCGAATTGTCAAATCTCTGTCCGTAAATATCATAATCTCCGTTTCTTTCATCCTGCCATACGACGAGGAAATTGCCGGCGTGGTCCATCGCTATGTTCGGAACAAATTGGTCTTCATCACTTTCATCGTTTATTATAACTCTGGAGCCAGCCGAATCTCCGTTTAAATCAAATCTTTGCAAGAAAACCTCCGATCCGCTCCCTGATACACTATTACGCCAAACGACAAAGAACCCGGAATCGCTAACCGCCATATCCAAATCATACATGCTTCCTCCGGTTAAACGGAAGCTTTCCCCCTGCTTTGAACCATCAGATAGTAACCACTGTCCGTAACCATATCTCCAGATAACGAGCAGACTATCTCCGCGAGAGGAAATTGCCGGGTCGTATCCTGTTTCATTCGAAGAGCTCACTCTGAAGTTAGAATCCACAACGGAACCGCTACTATCATAAATCTGAGCGTATATATTATTGTCTCCATTCCTTCCGTCACTCCAGGCTATTATAACCCCACCATTTTTTAGCAATTTAACTTCGGGATCCAAAAAGGATCCTCCGGTTGTGTCGTCGTTTACCCTGAAATCATCTTTTATTACCTGCGCTGAAAGAACGGGATTTACTGCAAAAAGAAAGACTATAATAGTAACAGAAAAAATGCTAAATTTGGACATAAAACCTCCTATTTTCGCGTACCGCATAAAAAAATATATGGATTTTTATTGCTTTTGTCAATGTTTTTTTGACTGGTATAATTGTCTATAAACAACCTGTTTTTTTATAATGGTTGTTGGGTGTTAGGTTTTAGAAAAAACATGAAAAGGATTAGTCGTGCGTCAGGCGTCGTGAGTCTCGAGTCGAAAAAACAAAAACAGAAGACCGATGACCGTAGACAAAACACGAAAAACAAGTTGAATGTTTAAATAGTTAAATAGTTTTTAGGACTAGCCGAAAGCGTAAAGCCGATTTATTAGAGTCTTAGTGCCTTTGTGGCATAAACAAACTACAATATCTACATGTTATTAACGAAGCCTTTAGACATTGGCTTTTGGCTATTAGCTTAAAAAACAAAAGAAAAAACTTTGTGTTCTCTGAATTAATTAAGGTTTCGAGGATTCAAGGTTTCCAGGGTTCGAGGAAAAAACAAATTAAAATAAAACAACAAATAAAAAAATCTTTTAAATCTGTGTTTATCTGTGTCCTAAATTAGGGATTGGAGTTTTGGGTTTGGGATTTGGTTAAAACAATAAAAAATCTTGTGTAAATATGTGTAATCTGTGGATAATTATTTCAAAAAGAGCGTTTTTTTAGAATCAGGGGTACCGTTGTCTCCGCTGATATGACAAAAATAAATTCCTCCGGGAAGGGTGTTTCCCTCGTCGTCCGTTCCGTACCAATCTGTTTCGTAGGTATTCGCCGAAACACGTTCGTCGATGAGAGTTCGTACTTCTCTTCCGAGAATATCATAGACGACCAGCTTCATATTCCCGGTTTGGGGCACCTGATATTGAATTTTGGTAAAAGTGTTGAATGGATTAGGATAAATCCCGATCAGCAGGAATTTTTCAAAAGAATCGAAATCGATTGCAGTTGTGTCTAATCCTTCCATATCGAATCCTTCACGGATATAATCATTAACGGCGGATGCCGTGTAAGCCGCGTTCCAATTGGTTTTCGATTGCTGTCGTGCTTCCAGGATAAAACCTTCAAATGTTCCGTCTCCGCCGATAGAACTGTAGTAAGATTCTACTGTTCTGTCCGGATCTGTAAATGCGATCTCTTCATTTGTCGCTCCGGTTTCGCCGGACGCGGAAATCCATTCGTTAAAGTTGAGATATTCTCCGTCGAGCCGGGCAAAATTGGATGTATCGCTTGTATAATAAGTGTTATCATAATAAGCAACTTCTTCGAAATCTCCCGATTGATGTACCACTAAAGGTCCGAGAGAGTCGTCCTGTATGATATTTTCGAAAATCTGTATATTGCTCCATGTCGGTTCTACATTAACTCGAATCGCCTGATAACGAATATCATAGACGGTATTGTTGTTTATTAGAATATTTTCTTCGCTTCCGCCGCCTATATTAACGGCATAAGTGTTGGTGTACCAGGGTTGGTGCGCGAAACAGTTGTTCGATACGATGCAATTGTCGTTATCCGATATATCCAGATACCAGCCGAAGTTTCTGCTTGTGGGATTACTTCGTCCTATGTGCAGCATGACATTGTTTCGTATTATGGCATCATTGAATCTCGAAGGATCTTCTGTGTTTCCCCCTATACTGATGCCTATTTCTCCGTCTACATACAAATTATTGTCAAGAAGTATACCTGTGGAACCACCCGTAACATTGCTGCACATTTTATTTCCTATGCTGGATGGCCTGAAGAACATATTGCCCCTCATAACCACATCGTTACATTCGTTAAAATAAGTGTTGTGGTTGAACATTGTCGCGGCGCCGCCTTCCTGGGAATTGTTTCCGGTTCCCTGGATAAGCCAACCATTATGGTCGAAGAAGCATTCTTCTACGAGTAATCCGTCTATTCCCTTTGCGTAAAACCCCTGTGAGTGAGAATTTGTGCTGTAAGAATCGGTAATGATAGATCTTCTCAATTTGAAATCGGTTAATTGCGGACCGGTATATTTCTGGACGACCAATCCGCCTGAAAAAAACCGGAAAAAGCAGTCTTCTACAAGGATATCGTTGCCTCCTCCCACCCATCTTACTCCGCGGTTAGAGATAATAGATTCATCATAGTCTTCTGAGGATGGGTCGCGTTTATAGCTGTATAGGTCGAGTCCGATGAAAAAAACATGTTCCGGAACAACGTGTCCGTCATTGCTGATTACGGAACTCCCTTCACTTTTTATGAGAGGCCGCGAACCTGAGCCATAAGAGGAAATTAATATCGGTTCGTCTGCCGAACGCCCCGATTTGCCTATAGAGGGAATATTTTCATACCACTCGTCGCCGCGTCTGAGAAGCATCCAGTCCGGGAAGCTGTCTCTAAGAAGAGAGTACCCTCTTGCTAAAGTTTGAACAGGATAATCTTCACTTAAACCATCGCTGGTATCGCTCCCCATACTGCTGCTGACGTAAATGATTCTTGAGTCCGCAGAGGGTGTTACGATCGTCCATCCGTTAGAATCCTGCGATACTTCCGCCTGAAGGTAAAAAGAAAAAAAAGAAATAATTAATATTAGTGATTTAATAAATGTTTTCAAAAATCCTCCGGGGTTTTTATTGTTTGATAATAAGATATGAAACAAATAAATATATGCAACCGTGTGTTAGTATATAAGTGGGTTAGTAAAGTTAGAAAGCTGACTGCTTACAGCTCACGGCTAACGGCAATTATTTTATATGAGAAAACAAATAATGGGAGCAAATCGCGTTTTTAAAACCAAAACGGAAGAGTCATGACCCTTCCGTTTTGGTTGGATGCGGTCTAGTTACATTCTTCGTCGCAGGACTCCCGCCGAACTTGCCGAGCCCGCAACAATGACTAAAACTCGAGCACATAAAACGCATCCCTTAGTTTTTAAGTTAGCGAAGCTTGTTCCTTATCCTTCTGCAATGTAAGCAGTGAAAAATAAACAATCAGAGCACCTTGAGTAATAGGAAAGATCGGATACCACCAGATTCCATTTACGTCCGGCATTCCCATTATTCCGTGAACCAGGAAAGGTTGAAAAATCATCCAGATACCCCCGATAATTCCGAAGATAAGGCCCCATCTTAACCTGCAAAAAACGCCAATTATACCGGCTATAAGTAAGACGGTGAAAAAGATTAGCCCTACTTTTGGAAATATACGAGTCATCCGCAAAACGTGGGGTATTTCACGAACAACTTTATGTACCAGTTGAATAACCATCAAAGCAATTACCGCCTTTATGTAAATCGCTGGCACTCCGAGTTTGCTTGAATTATTCATATCATTACTCCTTTTTTGTTTTTTTACGTTATACACACTTCGCCTATTTTTCTGATCGTTTGTTCATTCCAATCAAGACAGAAATCAAGATTACCTGAAATATCGCGAAAATTTCAAATGTAGTGTAAGCCGGCAGCCTCTGAGTCAAGAATTTTTCCGCGCCCAACCTGTTAACCATGATTATCGGAGATGAAATAATGACAAAAACAGGCACAAAAAGAGACAATAACAGCAAAACAGTTTTTTTGCTTTTATATGCCAGGGTTAAAAGCCCTAACGACAATGCTCCGGTTGCCGCTTCAAAAAAAACGGCTCTTGGGGCGCAGACAAGGTCAAAAACCAGATAAATCCAGAAGATAACAGGCGCAAGCAGCACGGAAACAAGATAAGACTTGTACACTTTTTTCATAATACCTCCTTTTTAAGTTTATGCATATATACTTATATTATAAACAAAAATTTTTTATTCCTTTATTCTTGAGAGTGAAGACATTTTCCGTTTTTCGAACCCCTGCGTTTTTCGAATGCTTTTTCCATAAGTTCGTTTATTTTTTCTTTGTGGATTTTAAAGTTTTCGGCGTCTACATAGTAGTGGACGTGATAGCCCATTCTTTTTGAGTCCAGGATTCCCGCTTCTTTTAAAACCTTTAAATGCTGGGATACAGCAGGCTGTGAGATACCAAGCTTTTTCGCAAGAGCCCCAACGCAGAAATATCCGCCCTCGGATGCCAGAATCTTTATTATTCGTAGTCTCGTTGGCTCGCCCAGCGCTTTAAAAACTTTTGCCATTTGTTTTACTTCATCTCTCATTTTCAACACCATTATTTTATATAAGTAGATACTTATATTCTTATAAGCACAATCATTATAATATTTTTTTGGGGAAAGTCAAGGGGATTTATGATTTTGAATTGTAATAAACAAGAAACTGTGTGTTCGCCGTGCTTCTTCGGTGCGTTCCTGTGATAATCTGGGGAATCTTGTGGTTAAATTAGGGTTTTGGGTTTGAGGCTAATCAGAATTATTGCACAACAAGAATTGCAAAAAACACCTTGACGAAATAAGCGAAATCGCATATACTTTAAGCGACGTAGAGGTATTATAGGAGATTGTCTTCGAGGGGATTGTCTTTTTTATCATATTTGAAATATGGGCATTCTCTAAAAAGGAGGGCAATATGGCATGTAAGAAAAAAGCCGCGCCTAAAAAAGCAAAGAAAACTACCGCTAAAGCGAAAAAGACGAAAAAAACAACTAAGAAGAAAAAGTAAAATTTTTTGATTTTTAATTTATTTGTTTAACAAGCAGAGTTCTCATTCGAACTCGAGGGATTATTATGTGAATGATCATCTGTATTGGTTAAATGATTTGGCAAACAAGTGGGGGATAAAAATTAGTAAGTTGTTAGTTTGAGAGGGTTTTTTCTGTATTTTAATGAGCTTAAGAAAAATAAAAAAGGGCAGGACTGACAGTCCTGCCCTTTTGTTGTATTATCTACCTTATCAATAAAACCTTACCTGTTTCGGTAAAGTTTCTACCTTGTACTTCCATTCTGATGAAATACATGCCGACCGGATTAAGGGACAAATCTATCTTCATTGAATGAAATCCAGGTTTTTCTTCTCCTGAAATTTCTTTTATGATTTTTCCCGTAATATCGAATACGGCAAACTTGAGATTAGATTGCTCGGGTATAGTATAGGTGATTTCTAAAAGATTATTGACCGCTATTCTTTTCGCGGTCATAGAATAAGCATCGGGTAATCCGTCGGGAGTAATACCCGAAGAAACAGAAATCGTAAATACCGCGTCGCTTGTGTCACTCGGGTCCCCGTCCGTATCGCTTACCCGAACGAGACAATTAGTCGAAGGCGCATTCGGTATCGTCCACGGATGAGTTCCGTCATCCGGTGTGCTTGCGATTACGTCTGACCAGTTAGAACCATTATCTGTAGAATATTCGATATGAACGGTTATGCTGCTGGTAGGGCTCGATGCCCAGGTAATATTGTATAAGCTGTCTACCTTCCAGTCTTCTCCGCCGTTGGGGGAAGTTACTTCTATAAAGGGTATCCGCGAAATGGAAAATAAAGCATCGCTTGTATCGGATGGATTCCCGTCGGTGTCACTTATTCTTACGAGACAGCTATCCGAAGAGGTATCGGGTACCGTCCATGGATGAGTCCCGTCATCCGCGGTACTCGCGATCACGTCCGTCCAGCTTGAACCATTATCGATCGAATACTCGATGTGAACGTTACCACTGGTGCCGGCTGATGACCAGGTGATATTATGTAGGCTGTTTGCCGTCCAGTCTTCTCCTCCGTTGGGTGAGGTGATTGTTACGGAGTCTTTTGTAATAGAGAATAAAGAATCGCTTACATCGGTAGGACTCCCGTCGGTATCGCTAACCCTTACAAGGCAACTGTCGGAAGGTGTATCGGGTATCGTCCATGGGTGAGTTCCGTCGTCCGTGGTACTCGCGATTATATCCGTCCAGCTGGACCCATTATCGATAGAATATTCGATATGAACGTTACCGCTTGCACCGTTCGATGTCCAGGTAACATTATGGACGCTGTCTACCATCCAGTTTTCTCCACCGTTGGGGGAAACGACTGTAATATAATTGAGCGCGGAATTAAAAGAAAATTCAGAGGTGTTTAAATTAAGGTCGGTAGTTGTGGCAGTTACAGAGTCGCCCGGATTGAGTCCTGAAACTATAGCGCTCCAGTTCCCCGCTGCATCAGGAGTTGTTGCATTAAGATAGGTTTCTCCTTCCCCATATCCTGTAGGATCGGGGTTTGCCTTAAAGATTTCTACTGCCGCGGATGCCGGGTCGGTATCTATATCTATCGTTCCGTAGACCGTTGTGTTTCCGGAGGAATAAACCGCGCTGTCGATGACAGGGAAGTTGACCTCTTCGTTGGGTCCAGTATCGGGATCCCCTCCATCATTTGAAGTAACTCCATCATCTGCTAAATCTATGCCTAAATATCCGGGAGCGGTAGTACCATTGTCATAAATTGAGTTACGAGTTATGTGATTGTTGTCCCCGTTTGTGGTATTGGTAAAATGTTCCCAGATCATCACTCCACTTTTACCATTAAAGGCGATAGTATTATTTGGACCGATCACATTGTAATTGGCAAAACCGAGTTGCCAATCATCCGTTGGCGGTCCATTTCCATAATACTTGCCGATACTTACGCCTTCTCTGTCATTTCTCAGCGGACTCGAATGATTTACGTTCAAGCCGATTGTGTTTCTTGTTACGGTATTAAATTGAGTATACCATTGTGTTTCTCCGTCTACATAACCAAGGATGCATACTCCTTCGGTACCGTTTCCGGAAATAAGATTGCTGTCGACAAGATTATCGTGAGCTGCTTCTCCTATGTATACACCTGTATGGTCGTTTCCAAGATCGTTCATTCCGGTTAAATCGGTTCCAAGATAGTTATATTCTACAATATTATGATGATTATCTCCGGGGGGACAGCTTGAAATGGATACTCCTCCAGCGTAGTTCCCGGAAGAAAGATTTTTTGTGACTATATTATCGTGCGCAAAAGTAGGTGCTCCCGGTGTTACGATAATATTAACTCCCGCCCAGGGGCTCAGCATGTTCCATCCGTTTCCACAATCTATAGTTCCTGTTGGGTCAGTCCCAAGAAAATTACAATAAATACGATTATTAAAAGTTGGGATTGGAGTTCCTTCAATACGAATGCCGTCCTGTTCAAAACTGTCTATCACCAACCCTTGAATTGTATTGTTCGGAGAAGTTATCCATAGCCCATGAGACAATCCTGCTGCGGAGCCATTAAGCTCTATTAGAAGAGTTGCTGTCGAAGGGGGATTGGCTCCGGGAGAGGCGGCTCCTCCCCCTTGAGTAAATCCATCTATAAAAACACCGGCAGGGTCTGTCAGCTGAGGGAGTTGAGAGAGAGGCCGAATGGTTTGCACTCCGGTTCCGCTAATGTTAAAAACTATAGTATCCGGTATACCATTAGCAGCATTTGCTGCAATTATAGCGGCACGCAGGCAGCCGGCGCCGGTGTCGTTTGTGTTTACAACAGTATAAATACCAGCTCTTAAGAAGATAGGGGACAGCAAAAAAGAGAAACAGAGTATGAAAGACAAAACATAACTTAAGATTTTATTCTTGTTCATCGTATACCTCCTTTTAGTCAGTATAAGAGGAAATAAACTAAATGTCAATATAGAATTTATAATTGTTATTATCATAAATAAATGTCCTATTTTATTTTCAAAAATAAATGTCACATT
>CAZVXD010000071.1:0-9365 GCA_964631335.1 uncultured bacterium | reverse complement strand
GCCTGAAGTCCTTCTATTTCATGGGGCGGGCGGGCATGGTCTCTTAAAATGCTTATATTTCAAGAGGAGTTCATCCCGTGGAATAGCTTGTCCTGCAAGTAGTCTCTCTATTCCACGGGACAAGCCCGAGAGCCGAGTGGCAATTTCCTCGCCCAGTGGAAATAGAAGTTGCCTCCTGCTGAACAGCTATTCCACCGGGCGAGCCGGGGAAATTGACCACGTCTTTCTCGAACAGTAATTCCTCTGGTTTAGCAAATATTCGAGAATAGCTTTTCCCCGTATATAATTTTTTATATACATTGTAATAACTAACTTTACGTGTGTTAACGTAAAAATTTTTTTGGGGGGGGTGCCTGGGCTGTTTTTACGGTTGACATATTTCATAATCCATGTATTTATTAAATAAGGACTTATTATGTTAAGAAAAGACAAAAAAAACATCATGATGATATCGGTACATGGTGATCCGGCTGCGGATATAGGCTCAGAGGAGCAGGGTGGACAGCCTATATATATTAAGAATATATCGCGCTTATTATCCAAAGATTACAATATCGATATATTGACCAGAAGAAAAAATACCAAAGAAAAAGAAATTGTACCTGTTTTTGATAGCGTAAATGTGGTAAGAATCAAAGCCGGACCCGAAGAATTCGTTCCCAAAAAAGATATTTATTTGCACATAAATGAATTCTTCATGGAAACTATAAGATGGCTTAAAGAAAAGAAAAAACAGTACACCCTGGTCCACTCTCATTACTGGTATTCGGGGAGTGTCGCCATGAAGTTAAAAGACGCCCTGGAAATACCGATGGTTCACAATTGTCATTCCCTGGGAAGAGTAAAATACGATATTCTAAAAAAAGAAAAACCACCTTACGCTGATATGAGGCTATTGGAGGAAGAATTAATACTAAAAATAGCAAACGCCATTATTGCTTCCTCTCCTCAGGAAGTCAAAAATATCCTCGATTTATATAAAGTTACGGGCGAAAACATCGAACTGATAAGAGCGGGAGTCGATAAAAATTTATTCAAACCAATTCCTCCGGAAAAAGCAAAAAAAGTAACAAAATTAGACCACGAAAATTTAATTCTCTTCGTGGGCAGAATAACAAAAGCCAAAGGCTTATCTATTCTTTTTAAGGCTTTATCTGAGGTAAAAAAGAAGTTTAAAAAAGATTTAAAACTGGTGGTTATTGGAGGGGATGTTTCCGGGATAATGCATTCCGAAGAAGAAAAGAAAGAAAAAGAAAGGTTGAAGAAACTGATTGAAACCCTCGATATCGAAGATAATGTGAAGTTTCTTGGACCTGTGGAACGAGAAAAACTCCCCTTTTATTACTCACTCGCGGATATATGCGTGATACCATCACTCTACGAAACCTTCGGGCTTGTAGCGGTCGAAGCCATGTCCTGTGGCGCTCCTGTTGTAGCATCGAGAGTCGGAGGCCTTAAACATACCGTAAAAGAAGGGTATTCGGGTCTGCATTTTGTCCCAGGGCGGGCGGATTCTTTAGCCAAAGCCCTGCTCAATCTTCTCGAACATCCCGAAAGACTTAAAAAGATGAAAATAAACGCAAGGAATAGAGCGGCTATAGAATTTTCACTTGAAAGAACATCCAAACAAATAAAAGAATTATACGAATCACTGCTTTTCTAATTTTATGGATTATATTTTCATATCGGATCTCGACGATACATTAATTGGCGACGATAAAAGCCAGGAGAAATTCAATGATGTTATGTTCTCTCTAAGAGATAAATTCTTCATAGTCTATTCTTCGGGCAGATTTAAGGGATCCTTACTTACAGCCGTAGAAGAAAACGGTTTAATCCAATCCGATGCCATAATTTGCAATGTGGGAACAGAAATATACTATGCTCCATTATGGAATGAGGATAAAAACTGGGAAAAAATGTTAAGAGAAAACTGGGAAAAAGAACAAATAGTATCTATTCTTCAAAACTTTCCTGTCGAGCCACAGCCATATGATAAAAAATTTACAGCTTCGTATTACGTGGAGGATACATTGGTGGTCAATAAGATCAAGGAAGAGCTAAAGGATTTTGAAGTAAAAATAATACACACCAAAGGACATCTGCTCGATATTATCCCGAAAAGAGCGGGCAAAGGAAATGCCGCGAAATTTCTCCAGAAAAATAAAAACTTGCCAACTATTTGCTCGGGTGACTCCGAAAACGATATCGACATGCTGACAAAATGCGATTCCAGTATACTGGTAGGAAACGCCGAAAAAACAGTAAAAGAACAACTATCGACAAATAAAAAAGTTTATCAGGCTAAAGCCGAATACGCTTTGGGGGTTTTAGAAGGATTGCGTTCATTTCAAGTAACAGAGGAGAAAAATGAATAAAAAAACAAAAACGATAAAAGCCGAAGAAGTTTCCATCGGAAAAGCGTATAAAAAATCAGTAGATTTTTTGCGAGATTGCTCCACTGAAAACGGATTCGTGGCTTCAGTCACGGATATAGAAAATTACCGCAGAGTTTGGGCTCGAGACGGTTGCGTTACAGGCTTAGCCGCACTCTTAAGCGGAGAAGAAGACCTTATAAAAACCTTTAAACAAACTTTAATAACGCTTGGTAACAATCAGGGAAGACAGGGGCAAATCCCCAGCAACGTCGATACTAAAAGAAAAAAAGTCAGTTACGGAATGACCGCGGGGAGAGTAGACGCTTCACTATGGTACATCATTGGTTTTACCCAGTATTTCAAGCATACTGGGGATGAAAAATTCCTTAATGAAAATTTAAATATTTTACACAGGACAATGGACATACTGGAAGCCTGGGAATACAACCAGAAGGATTTTATTTTTGTCCCCGATTCGGGAGACTGGGCTGATGAGTCTTCCCGGCACGGATATATTCTATACGATCAACTTCTATATTTTCAGGCTCTAATCGATTACTCGTATATTCTAAATGAAATCGGCAAAAATAATGATTTCTGGAAAGAAAAAAGCCACAGATTAAAGAGAAAAGTATTGACCAATTTCTGGATGAAAGAAGGAGAAATCGATAAAGAAAGCATTTATCACCCGGAAATTTTCGATAAATCATACATGAAATATATAGGAAAACAGAGATTCTGGTTGGAAAATTTTCATCATCATACTCTTTATAACAGATTCGACGCTTTTGCCAATATCTTAACAATCCTTCTCGATTTTTCCGATAACGAACAAGCTAAAAAAATTTTCGATTACATTTCCGAAATTATAGGAGCCGGATATTTAGTTCCCGCATTCTTCCCTGTAATTTCACCCGAATTTGAAGAAGAATGGAAACAACTGCAGGGAGACTATTCTTTCCACTTCAAGAACCGACCCTATCATTCTCATAACGGAGGACTGTGGACAATGTTGACCGGTTTCTATATCGAAGCTCTGGTTAAATACGGAAAAACGGAACTCGCGGAAGAATACTTAAAAAACATCGGGCTGGCAAATTCAATGGATAAGGAAGAAAACGGCTGGGGCTTTTACGAATATCATCACGGACTCCGAAGAGTTCCGGGAGGAACAAGAGGCCTTGCCTGGAGCGCCGCCGGAGGAATACTCGGTTATAAAGCCCTAAAAGGGGAAAAGATTTTTAAGTAATTTTGTTTAGGCCCAAGGACACGCTCAGTAATTTTGAATTTTGAGTGTTGAATGTTAAATCAACCATTAAACATTAAATTGCCAATCTGTTTTTTAACGCATCAACACATCTACTCACTAACGCTCTAACAAGTCAAAAACCAATAATTAATTTTCTTTAAAAAGCGATAAATCCACGGCTTCGGCTATCATACGGTGTCCTGTTTCATTGGGGTGGAGGTGATCGCCCGTGTCGGCTTCAGGTAATAATTGCTTCGGATTTTCAGGATTACGCAGCGCTTCGTCGAGGTCTACAACAGCGTCAAAGCGTCCACTGTTCCGAATCCACTCGTTGACTTTTGTTCGCGCGGCTTCATGCTCCGGCGAATCATAAAAAGAACCTCCAAAAGGTAAAAGTGTCGCCCCATAAACAAGAATACTTTCAGCATGTGCGCTATCGATCATCTGCTCGTACGCGGCAATCAGGTTGTTCGCGATTTGAATCGACTCATCATGTCCCTGTGCCTGACCGATATCATTTATTCCCTCGAAGATAATCAGCCAGCGCGCTCCGGTCGCGCCAATCACATCGCGATCAAAACGGCTCAGCGCGGAGGGCCCCAGACATTGACGAAGTACGCAATTCCCGCCAACACCCTGGTTTAAAACAGCCACAAGCCGGGTTTCGGGGTTCTCCTGTAAGCGGCGCGCCAGTTCATCCGGCCAGCGGTTTTGCTTATTTGTTCCTGAACCCCGCCCATCAGTAATAGAATTACCCAGCGTAACAACAGCAGCCGCGGATTCCGGAGCCATCACATCAATACCATTTATTATATACCAGTGATCTGTCGTAACTGCTTCAGAAAAATCTACCGCGGAAACCTCGTTACCGTTAAGAATGTATGAAGTGGTTCGTGACCCGGGATGGCCGGTAACGTCCGGTGATGTATCTCCAAAGAAAATGGTAATTGCCAGTTGGGATAGCGGCTCCATTTCAAAACGGAAAGGATCAGACGTAACTGTGGTCCCGGGTTCTATAGTAACTTCCGGATTTCCGTCGAAGCTTAATTTCTTATCAGTGGTTGTGTCGATAACGCCGCCACCCGCAGAGTGAGCTACGCTTACTTCATGCATTGTTACCGGATTTTCACTGAATTCATTGGAAAATATTACTCGCAGGCTATCTCCGCCAAGAGAAACCTGAACTGTTTGACGAATCGTGTTATGACTTAATCCCGGCTCCGGAGGTTTATTGTAAGGTTCAACGAGCTGTGGCGCAGTCCTCCAGGTTCCTACCCACGCTTCATTTGAACCGGGGACGCCTTCTCTTCCGGTACCGCTACACCCGACAAAAAGGAAAGAAAAAAGAAATATAGTTAAAGCAATTGATAAAAATAGCGAATTATGAAAACACCTTGAAGCGGAAACGTTATAATAATATAGTTTATTTGACATTTTATTTTATCCTCCTTATTTTAATATTTATTTGTAACCATAATATAATATTATCATAAGAGAAACCACAACAATGTCAATATAAAAAATCATTAAAAGGTTTTTGCCTTCCACCCATTTTTTTATTAATTTCTTTGGCAAAAATCAGAAGGATTGCCGTTAAGGAAAGCGTCTCGGAGGGTAAGCGGGCATGGTCTCTTGAAATGCTTTTATTTCAAGAGGAGCGAACCCGAGAGCCGAGTGGCAATTTCCTCGCTAGGGAAATTGACCACGTCTTTCTCGTACGTTAATCCCTCTGATTTCATAAATATTGGCAAATAGCTTATCCCCGCATAAGATTTCTTGCAAGTATTGCAATAACTAAATTCTAACGTATTGGCGTGAAAATTTCGGGGGGTTGCCAGTTAAAAGGTTTCACTTGACATATCTAAACGCATAAATTATATTATCCTATGATAAAATTAGATAAAAATATTGCCGAACAAAACGGCGAAAAATTCACATCTTATCCGTTATATCATTGCCCCTCTCATTTTTCAAGAACAAAAACGCCGGGTTTTTATAATATAAAAAAGAAAAAATAAATCATGGAAAAACCAAAATTAGCTAAGAAATTAGGTCTTACCCATATCTTTTGTATCGCTTCAGGAGCAATGATAAGCTCAGGTATTTTTATCTTACCGGGACTTGCCCACGCTAAAGCCGGGCCGGCTGTAATCGTCTCTTACTTTTTGGCGGGGCTTCTCGCCCTGACCGGAGTTTTATCTCAAGCGGAACTTGTGTCCGCCATGCCCAAGGCCGGAGGAACATATTTCTACATTACCCGAAGCATGGGGCCGGCTGTAGGAACTATAGACGGTTTTTTAACATGGTTTTCACTGAGTTTAAAAAGTTCCTTTGCTCTGGTTGGTATGGCTGCTTTTTCAAGTATGTTGTTTGATTTTAATATACATATAGTTTCCATAATTCTTTGTATAATATTTGTAACAATCAATATACTTGGCATCAAACAAGCGGGCAGGGTTCAAATCGCTCTGGTTGTATCTCTATTAGGGCTGATGATTATGTACGTCATTCTGGGAATACCTAACATACAGGTAGAATATTTTAAAGATTTCGCTTCCAACGGCATTCCGGCGGTTTTTTCGACAGCGGGGTTCGTTTTCGTTTCTTTCGGAGGTGTTTTAAAGATAGCGAGCATCGCAGAAGAAGTAGAAGAACCCGGAAGAGTAATTCCTATTGGAATGATACTTGCTCTTGCAACCGTAAGTGTCCTTTATATCCTGGTTATCTTTGTTACCTCGGGCGTACTCGGAGCTTCCTCTTTAGACGGTTCCCTTACGCCGCTATCCGACGGCGCTATGGTTTTTATGGGACGAGGAGGGATGATTTTACTCGGCGCCGCCGCTATCCTCGCATTCATATCTACCGCGAATTCAGGTATTATGGCAGCTTCGAGATATCCTCTCGCTTTGAGCCGTGACGGACTTTTGCCTGAAATGTTCAGGAAAATAAACTGTAAATTCCAAACACCGCATATGGCAATCCTTACCACAGGAATCGTTATGATCGTTTCTCTTTTCTTTGCCCTGAATATACTAGTCGAAGCGGCTTCTACAGTTTTAATTATGACCTATCTTTTTTCCTGTTTAGCTGTTATCATTATGAGACAAAGCGGCGTACAAAATTATAGACCCAGGTTCAGAAGCCCTCTTTATCCGTTTTTTCAAATAGCCGGTATAATTGGTTTTGGATTGTTACTTTTCGAAATGGGAATAGAAGTATTGATAATCGTCGCAATTCTTATTTCGTTAGCTTTAATAGCTTATCTGATTTATGGAAGAGCCAGAATGAAAGAAGAATATGCTTTACTGTATTTGATAGAAAAGATTACTGCGAAGGAATTAACCACACACTCACTCGAAGATGAATTAAAGGGAATAATAAAAGAAAGAGACAAAATTCAAAAAGACCGTTTCGATGAATTAATAGAAAAAAGCGACATAATGGATCTAAAAGGAAAAACAAAATTAAAAAAATTCTTTAAGCTAACCGCAAAAAAACTTTCTCCATCCCTCGACATATCAGAAGATGAACTTTACGAACTTCTCACGAAAAGAGAAGAAGAAAGTACTACCGCTATCAATCAGGATATTGCAATACCACACATAATAATAGAAGGAGAAAAACATTTTGATATTCTGCTCGCGAGATGCAAAGAAGGTATAGAATTTAACCCGGATGCCCCCAAAGTCAAAGCGGTTTTCGTACTTATAGGGACTAAAGACGAAAGGAATTTCCACCTCAGGGCTCTTGCGTCCATAGCACAGATTATAAGCGCAAAAGATTTCATGACCAGATGGATGAGCGCAAAGAATATAGAAAATTTAAGAGATATTGTTCTTCTTGGAGAAAGAAAAAGGCAAACCTGATATTCAAACATCAAAAAAAGACATATCAATAATAATCCTCTTTACGCAAATTCTTCTTTTTTTCTTTTACAGAATTATAGTATCAACAGGTAAATATAAAGAAGTGAAACATAGTAACGAGTCCGACAAACGTATTGCTCGAAACCTACATTTTTGTTTTTAAAGAAAGCTTGACAAAGAAGTCTTTCTCTATAAAATTGTAAAATTCAACCAGAATTTCTCAATTTAGATTTAAAGAAAATACCTGTCTGTAAAAGGAGAAACCTTATGCGATTTGACAAAAAAGTGAAATGCGAAGCATGTGGACATTCTATGCAAAGTTGGGAAATAAACCAGAACTGCACCTTGTTAAGATGTCCAAGATGCTATCATATAAAACGCAATATAGAGCAAAGCAATGCACATGTACGGGATCATGCCTGGGGCGGCAGTAAATTCTATGACAAAATAAGAAGCAATTTAACTCTTAAAAGATTATACAGATTTCTCAGACTAATTAACACACATGGGCAACCAAATATCTTAGAAATCGGTTTTGGCAGCGGGAACCTACTACTAAAATTTCTCAAAAAAGGATACAAAGTTCATGGAATAGAAGCTGAATATTTACAAATAGATATACATGAAGCTGTGAGAAAACATGGGCTTCTCTACTTTGGAAAAGCCGAAGAAATAGAATTAGAAAAAGAAAAATTCGACTTCATATACGGCATTCACGTAATTGAGCATATAGATGATCCTACAACTATTTTCAAAAAGTGTTACAGAGCTTTGAAAAAAGGCGGTGGACTATATTTTATCACTCCAAACGGCAGATCCAAAGGTTTAACTATTTTTAAAGATAGATGGTGGAATCTTGAAGACCCAACGCATATAAGATTTTTCTCTCCGAAATCTTTAAGTATAATGTTAAATAAAGCGGGATTCAAAAAAATAGAAACAAATATCCCATTATGGGACAGCTTAACTCTTGAGATTAATAGCTTCTTTAAACTTTTTGAACAAAAATCAAAAAACCACGGTATTTTGGATAATAAGTTAACATATTTGTTAAATGCTATAATTTTTCCATTCTCCCTCTTCACACGTATAATTTATCCTGCAATCTCTCCAAGTTTAGAAGTAACCGCAATAAAATCTCTATAAGATATTCTTTAAAGATTTTAATTTAAATAGAATTACCCCTAAAACGCTAAAAGATAATTATCCAAAAGTTAAGGCTTTAAAAAATTAAAAATGTTAATCTCTCCCGGACTTCGATTTACCTTGGTATTTATGATTAATTTTATGCAAAGAGAAAAACTTTAAAAAGAAACAAAATAAAAATAAAAGCAACAGTAAAGTAGGTACTAATCTCCATTCGCAATGCTTTTCCCCTCGAAAACCTCCCTTTTTTCCATTTAAGAAAATTGGGAAATATTGCCGGAGTTTTTTCACGATATCTTAAAAATTTTTCTCCGAATTTTTCATTAAGATACTTCTCTTCTTCGAGAACTATCAAGTAATAATATGCAAAGAAAACAAACGAATAAAGCGGCAAGAGGAAAAACGGATAAAAACCCGATAGCAAAGTAAACCCAAATCCGACAAAAAAATTCCCTGCATACAAAGGATGTCTAATAATACTGTATAAGCCTTTATCCAGAATATAATCTGCCGTTATTTCATTCCCCCTCATCCAATCTCCCGCGGATCCCTGCGAAAAAAAGCGTATTAAAAGCCCAAAAAGTATAATAAAGCTGCCAATAAAAAAATTCAGCAGGTTGAATTCTACAACAATTAACAGAAACAAAAAATACGGAACAGGTATAAATGACCTGTATTTAAAAAGAAACTTTCCCATAATGTAAAATTAAATATCAAAATGACAAA
>CAZVXD010000070.1:0-9424 GCA_964631335.1 uncultured bacterium | reverse complement strand
TGTTAGAAGCTTAGGCAATGTTTAAGAAAGAAGCGGAAATTATCAATTCTTTAGGTATTCACGCGAGACCTGCCTCGTTGATAGTTAAAACCGCGTCCGCTTTTGATTCAAAAGTAGAGTTGGAAAAAAATAATGTTAAAGTTAATGCTAAAAGTATTATGGGTGTTCTGATGTTAGCTTCCGAACAGGGAGATAAATTAAATATAATAGCGGATGGAAAAGATGAGAAAGAGGCGGTAGATGCTCTGGTAGAACTAATAGAAAAAAGGAAATTCGATGAAGAATGAAATTTTAAGGGGGACTCCTGCTTCTCCGTCTATTGCCATAGGTAAGAGTTTTGTTTATTCTCCCAAACAAGTAGTGCTTTCTTCTTTGAGGGAAAAAAAGGATACGGCGGAGGAAATAGAGCTTTTTGAAAAAGCTCGAAAAATGGCTTTGAGGCAGCTTCGAAATCTTCGGATAGAGTTAAAAAAAGCCAGCGATCCGATAAGTTCTAAGTTAATAGATGTCCAGATACTCTTTCTGCAGGATCCCCTTTTTTTGAATTCGGTTGAAAAGAGAATCAAAGTAAAGAAAGAATCGGCAGAGGAAGCTATAGTTAATTTTTCTCAGAGTCTGGAAAAAGATTTTCGAGATATTCCGAATAGCTATATAGCGGAACGTTATTTAGATGTGAAAGATATTATAGAGAGATTGTTAAAAAATTTGAAGGAAGAAGAACCGGACGACGCGTTGGGAAAATACGGAGATATCATTATAGCGGAGACTTTTACCGCTTCCACTGTACTGCAAATCAGTAAAGCGGGTGTGGGAGGCTTAATCGCTGAGAAAGGGGGAAGGACTTCGCACTTCGCTATTCTTGCGGAGGCTTTAAATATTTCTGCGGTTGTCGGAGTTAACGGTGTTACCGAAGTAATCGATTCCGGAGACGAGGTGATTGTAGATGGCATCGGCGGTGTTGTGGTTATTAATCCTGACGAAGATACAAAGAGAAGATTTGAGAAAAAAAAGAAAGAGACAGATGCTATTCAGAAGAAATTTCTCGAGCAAAAGGATCTCCCGGCAACTACTATAGACGGTTATTCGATCGATATCTCCGCGAATATCGAGTTGCCGATAGAGCTTCCTTTTATTAAGAAATTCGGAGCGAAAGGGGTAGGTCTTCTTAGAACCGAGTTTCTTTTTCTTACTTCTGAAGATGTCCCCGATGAAAAAGAACAGTACGATTTTTATCTGAAAGTCGCTGAGAGCGCTCATCCCGATAGTGTGATAATGAGAACCCTTGATCTTGGAGGAGATAAGGTTTTTAAAACAAAAGTGCAGGAAGAAAATCCTTTTTTGGGATGGAGGGGTGTTCGTTTTACTCTTGCGAACGAGAAAATTTTTAAAGATCAGCTGCGTGCTATGTTGAAAGCTTCTGCTAAGAGGAATATAAGGATACTGGTGCCTATGGTTTCGCAATTGGAAGAGATCGTAAAAGTCAGGAGTATTGTGGAGGAAATTAAGCTTGAGTTGAAAAAAGAAGGTGTAGCTTTTGATGAGAATATAGAAATAGGAGCTATGGTGGAAATCCCATCTGTCCCTTTAATGGCAGATTTCTTTTCTGAAGTTGTAGATTTTTTTTCTATTGGTACGAATGATTTGACGCAGTATACTCTCGCGGTTGATAGAGGGAATAAAAATATATCGAGCCTTTTCGATCAGCTCGATCCCGCGGTTATTACTCTTATGGGAATGACGGTGAAAAAAGCGCATCATAAGAATAAATGGGTCGGAGTTTGTGGTGATGTGGCTGCCGATGTGATGGCGATACCCCTTTTAATCGGGATGGAACTGGATGAGCTTTCTTTGCCTCCGAGTTTTATCCCACAGATTAAAAACATTGTAAGGGGATTAAGTTTGAAAGAATGTAAGGATTTATTAGGAAACGCGAAGAAAAAGAAATCGGCACATGAAGTGAGGAAATTTATGAAAAAAGAAATGCTCCATAGATTTCCGTCTCTTAAAAACATATTAGTGGAGGTTGAAGATGATTGAAATTATTGATGATTTACCCCAGCAAATCGAAGAAGCTGTTGAACTTGGTTCATCGGTAGATTTCGAGTTTAAAGGAGTCAAAAATGTTTGTATAGGTGGTATGGGAGGTTCTTCTATAGGGGGTGAGTTACTTCAGAATATATCGACGAGGCACTCTAAAATACCTTTTTCTGTTGTAAGGGATTATAATTTGCCGCGTTTTGTTAACAGTAAAACATTGATGATTATTGTGAGTTATTCAGGAAATACCGAAGAAACTTTATCTTTGATGAATCAGGTTAGTAACAAAGCAAAAATCTTATGTGTTAGCAGTAACGGAGTGGTAGCGGACAGAGCGAAAGAGAAAAAAATACCTCTTATTTCCATTCCGAAAGGGTATCCTCCGAGAGGAGCTATAGCGTACCTGTTCTTTCCGGTATTAGAAGTTTTACGAAAATCGGATTTGATAAAGGTAAAAAAAGAAGATATCGATGAAGTTATAAGGGTGCTTTCGGACAATATGGAAACGGCAAAAGTATGGGCCGAGGAAGTGAGCGGCAGGTTGAAAGAGAAACTTCCTTTTGTTTATTCGGTTCATGATTTTGGCGGCGTCGCCAGGAGATGGTGTACGCAGATCAACGAGAATTCCAAATCTCTCGCGCATTTCGCGGTGTTTTCGGAATTGAACCATAATGAAATAGTAGGCTGGGAAAATCCAAAGGAGATACTTAAGAGGATTTTTATTTTTATTCTTAGAGATAGAGAGGAAACGGAAAAAGCAAAGAAGAGAATAGAGATTACGACAGAGTTAATCGAGGAATACGCCGGAGAAATTATGGACGTGTATTCTGAGGGAAAATCCCAGCTGGCGAAGTTCTTTTCTCTGATTCAAAAAGGGGATTATCTTTCTTTTTATCTGGCGAGGAATTACAAGGTGGATCCTCTTCCGGTAAAGAAGATTCAGGAGTTAAAACGAAGGCTTGCTGAATGACGGTTGTTATTCCTCTGGCGGGTTACGGAACAAGGCTCAGGCCTTTGACTTATAGTATCCCTAAACCGCTTTTGCTCTGCGGAGGCGATACTGTTCTCGGGTGGATATTTAAATCTATAAACTCACTTCCTTTTTCTGAAATAGTATTAATAGTAGGTTACAAGGGAGACGCGATAAAAAGCTGGGTCGGTGAGTATTATGCTGATTTGCCAGTTAAATGGGTTTCGCAGGATGAGCCTCTGGGGTTGGGTCACGCGATATGGAGAGCGGGAGAAGCGATATCTTCCGAGGATGATACTTTAATTTATCTCGGAGATTCGATATTTGATTTGGATTGGAGTATAATCGAGGAGGGGAAAAATAATTTAGTTGGGGTTCAGCAGGTTGATAATCCGCGAAGATTCGGAGTCGCGAAGGTCGATGGAGATAGAGTCGTCGATTTGATCGAAAAACCGGAACGCCCTTCTTCTAATCTTGCCGTTGTTGGTTTATATTATATAAAAAAATGGGATTTTTTGTACAGTCAACTTAATTTTATGATGAAAAAAGGCATAAAAACTAAGAACGAATATCAATTGACCGATGCTTTAAAGCTTATGTTGGAGAAAGAACATATTGAATTAAAGACACTCCCCGTCAGATTATGGTATGATTGCGGTAAAACAGATGCTTTGCTTCAAACCAACGCGGGACTGTTGAAAAATCCGCCCTTTTGGATCGATTTTAAGGATAGGATAAAAAATTTTTCGTATGTTTGCGATTCTTCTGAGTTAAAAGATACCGATTTAGGATCTTTTGTCACTGTTGGGAAAAATTCATTAATAGAAAAATCAAGTATCAGTAATTCTATTATAGGAAATAATGTAAAGATTGTTAATTCTCATATTTATGATTCTATTATAGGAGATGAAACGGAGATTGTAAATGGTGAGGGTAAGTTTATTGTTGGTTTTAATTCCGTAGTTCTGGAAAAGGAGAGTTGATAAGTGAAAAGAATAATTACAAGCGAATCCGTAACCGAAGGACATCCCGATAAAATTTGCGACCAGGTGTCTGACGCGGTTTTAGATGAAATTTATAGAAACGACCCGGATAGAGAAAGAGTGAGGACGGCAATAGAAACCTTAACCACGCGCGGTATAGTACTGGTTTCGGGCGAAATGGCGACTTCAGTTTATGTGGATGTACCCGCGCTGGTAAGAGATTTATTGCGGAATATAGGATATGTCAAAACTGAGTATCATTTTACCTATGAAACTTGCGGTGTTGTTACAATGATACAGGGGCAATCTTCCGATATCGCTCTCGGAGTGGATAAAGGGGGAGCCGGTGATCAGGGGATGATGTTCGGTTACGCTACTAAAGAGACAAAGGAATTAATGCCTATGCCTATAATGCTGGCTCACAAGTTGGTAAAGAAGCTCGCGGATAAAAGAAAAGAGCAGGAAGATCATTTCTTGCGTCCCGATGGCAAATCCCAGGTTTCCGTCGAGTATGAAGACGGGTTGCCTAAAAGAGTGGATACGGTTTTAATCTCGGCTCAATGCGATCCGCAGGTTCCGATATCCGAGCTCAAAGAATATATTATCGAGGAAGTCATTAAACCCATTGTACCCGAGAATCTTCTTGATAATGATACGAAGTTTTACGTTAATCCTACCGGAAGATTTGTTATAGGAGGTCCGCAGGCAGATACCGGTGTAACCGGCAGAAAGATAATAGTGGATACGTACGGAGGATTGGGTAAACATGGAGGAGGATGTTTTTCGGGTAAAGATCCGACAAAAGTCGACCGTTCCGCGGCATATATGGCAAGATATGTAGCCAAGAATATTGTTGCCGCTTCTCTTGCCGACAAGGTCGAGATACAGGTTGCTTATGCCATAGGTATGGAAGAACCGGTTTCAATATACATCGATTCTTTCGGGACGGGTATAGTTCCGGATGAAAAGATTCTGGAAGCGGTAAATAAAGTTTTCGATTTTCGTCCAAGAAAGATAATAGAACAATTGGATTTGCTCCGTCCGCAATATCTTGATACAGCCTGCTACGGACATTTCGGAAGAGAGGATAAAAACTTTAAATGGGAAGAGACCGACAAAGCTTCTCAGTTGAAAGGGGAGATAAACTGATGGATTACGATGTAGCGAATGAATCTCTGGTCGAGAAAGGTGTTGTAAGAATCGAGTGGGCTGCTGGGTTTATGCCTGTTCTGGAAAGCATTAAGAAAAAATTTGAGGAGCAAAAACCTCTTAAAGGGATTTCGATTGCCGCGTGTTTACACGTGACTACCGAGACGGCTAATCTTATGAGAACTTTAAAAGCGGGAGGAGCGGACGTTGCTTTGTGCGCGTCGAATCCTCTCTCCACGCAGGATGATGTCGCCGCCGCTCTGGTGAAAGAATATAATATTCCGGTTTTTGCCCGACACGGCGCGGACAGGGATATTTATTACAGTCATATAGAAAAGACTCTCAAGCATGGTCACGATATTACAATGGACGACGGCGCCGACCTTGTTTCGACTATGCATAACAAATATAAGTCGGAGTTGGATAAAGTAATAGGCGGTACGGAAGAGACGACAACGGGAGTAATAAGGCTCAGGGCGATGGCTAAAGAGGGAGTGCTCGGATATCCGGTTATAGCTGTTAATGATTCTCTGACAAAATATTTGTTTGATAATCGTTACGGTACGGGTCAGTCTACGATAGACGGTATCCTTAGAGCCACCAATTATCTTGTCGCGGGCAGCAATTTTGTTGTCTTCGGTTTTGGATGGTGCGGGAAGGGAGTCGCGAAGAGAGCGAGCGGTATGGGAGCGAGAGTAATCGTTGTGGAAACCGACCCGGTCAGGGCTCTCGAAGCAGCCATGGAAGGGTATGAGGTTATGCCCGGTAAAAAAGCTGCCGGGATCGGAGATGTTTTTATCACTGTTACCGGAGACAAATGGATTATTACCGGTGAAGAGATAAAAAAGATGAAGGATAACGTGATAATCGGTAATTCGGGGCATTTCAACGTGGAAATTAAGCTCGAAGATCTGGAAAAAATGAGTGAATCCACAAAAGATATAAGGGATAATGTAACACAATATAAACTCGCGGATGGGCGCAGAATTAATCTTCTTGGTGGGGGGAGACTGGTAAATCTTTCCTGCGCTGAAGGACATCCCGCTGTTGTTATGGATATGAGTTTTGCCGATCAGGCGAACGCGGCTGTTTATTTAACTCGAGAGGCTAGGAAAATGGAGAAGAAGGTTTATACCCTGCCTAAGGAAATCGATTACGAAATTGCTCTTTTGAAACTTAAAACGATGGGAATAGAGATAGATGTTCTTACAGATGAACAGAAAAAGTATCTTAGTTCATGGGGGGAGGGAACTTAATTTAAAGTTTACTTTAAGATGAATGCGTGAACTTTCTATTAGTTTCTTTTTGCTTTTTTTACTTTTTGTATGTCTGGATGTTACGACAACATCTTATTCTCTCGGAATTAGAGACGCCTTTTTTGAAGAAATAGATAGCAGGATAACCTCGGGTGCCGCCAAAATAAGTAAAGCGGTTGACAAAAAAGAAAAACTCGAGCTGGATTTAAAAAAAATTTATCCGGTTTTATCCGAACATTCTCTGGATTGGGTTGAGCTGTTCGATTCTTCCGGAAATCTCCTTTCTTCTTCTGACTTTGAAATGCGGTTCGAGCCCGAGGCTTTTCCCGACACTATTGATTTTTGGGGATACAGGTACGGTTTGTTTCCCATAAACGGAGGCTATTTGCTGCTTCGAGCTTCAGATGAACAACTCAGCATTTTAAAAAAATTTTTTAAGATTTCCTTGTTCTTGAGAGTTCTGGTTTATTTCTCATTTATCGCTCTGGGATTTTATATTTTCTGGGTATTTTCGTATCCTTTTAAAAAAGTCAGAGAAGTTGTGGGAGAAAAAGGGCAAAACATCGATTATACAATGAAAACCATAAGGGAAATGGTTAAGGATTACGGAGAAAAGTTAAAAAGCGTGAAAGAAAGAGAAAAAGAATTGAATCAACGTCTTTTCCTTTCAAAGTTGGGGGAGAACGTCTCTCAGGTTCTTCATGAGATCAGAAATGCTACCGGTGCCATTTTTGGATTCGGGAAACTCGTCCAGAATGAAGAAGTAAAGAGGGGGATTTTAGAGGAAACCACCCATTTAAATGATTTCTCCAACCATCTTCTTTCCCTTGCCGGACCTTTAAAGCCGATTATAAGGGGAATCAACATAGGAGATTTAATAAATGCCGTGGTCGGAAAATTTGACGATGCGGAAGTGGAGATAAATACCGATATAAAAGGAGATATAAACCTGGAAGCGGATCCGGAGCTGATCGGAAGGGCGATATACAATATACTGGATAACGCGATCGACGCCTGCAGGGAAAAAGGCAAAGTTACTATTTCGGTAAAGCAAAAAGGGAAAAAAGTTTATATATCTGTAGAAGACACGGGAACCGGAATGGATAAAAAAACTTTATCATCTATTTTCGATTTATTTTTTACAAAGAAAGACGGAGGTGTGGGAGTAGGAATGGCGGTTGCGAAAAGGATTATAGAAGCGCATAATGGAGATATCACAGTAAAAAGTAAGTTGGGAAAGGGTAGTAAGTTTACAATAATTCTTCCGGGAGAATAAAATGGATAAAATACTGCTTGTCGAAGACAACGAAAATTTCAGAAAAATGCTGGAACTTAATTTCCGGAAAGCGGATATTTCTTTTGAATCCTGCGCTTCCGCCGAGGAAGCAATAGATGTTTTTAACCGGGATGTGTTTTCCGTGGGAGTGTTCGACTTGAAACTGCCGGATGTGGACGGATTAGAATTGTTGGGCAGTATTCTTGAGATAGCGCCTGAGTTTCCAGTGTTTATCATAACCGCTTACGGCGATATTAAGTGCGCCGTGGAAGCGGTAAAAAGAGGAGCTACGGATTTTATTCAGAAACCCTTCGATCCGGATTTCTTAATCGATAAAATAAAAAAAGAAATAAAAAAAAGGTCTTTCCCTTCAAAAAAGAAAATTGTGGGAGAATCGAGTCTTTTAAAAGAAGCGATAGAGCTCGCGAAGAAAGTCGCGGCTACAGATCTTACGGCTTTTCTTTTTGGCGAAAGCGGAACCGGTAAGGAGTTGTTCGCGAGGGCTATTCATGATTGGAGCCCCAGAAAGTCAGCTCCTTTTGTTGTTTTAAATTCCGCCGCGATACCCGAAACCCTTCTTGAGAGTGAATTATTCGGAATAGAAAAAGGGACTGCCACGGGAGTTACAAAAAGAAAGGGTAAAATTTCTCAAGCATACGGAGGGACCCTTTTCTTCGATGAGATCGGAGATATGCCTCTTTTACTGCAGGCTAAGATTTTAAGAGTTATCGAGGAAAGGGAATACGAAAAAGTGGGAGGAAGGGAGAAAATAAAAGCCGAGGTCAGGATAATATGCGCGACCAATAGAGACCTGGAATCTTTAGTGGAAAAGAAAAAATTCAGAGAAGATTTATACTACCGTTTGAATGTGTTTCCTATTCATCTGCCTCCTCTTAAGGATAGACTCGGTGATATAGAAATACTCGTTAAACATTTTATAGATTTATATGGTGAAAGCATTCCCGGAAAAGTGAAAAGTGTCAGTGAATCCGCATTAATAAAGTTAAAACGGCATGAATGGAAAGGGAACGTGCGTGAGCTTGAAAATGTTATCAAGAGAGCTTTGATCATTTGCGATGGAGATGTTATCGGAGAAGAAGATATTATTTTTTACGGTAAAAGGAAGGAAGATAAAAGCATAGAGGGTTTCAATCTCCACGAAATCGGGGAAAAGGCGAAAAGAGAAACGGAAATCAGAATAATCAGAGAAGCTCTGAGGCAGACCGAGGGGAATAAAGCACAGGCCGCCCGGCTGCTTAATATTTCGTATAAGACACTCTTTAATAAACTCAATGAGTATGAACTTGAGAAGTAGCGTTTTAGAACTGTTGTTTTCTATGTCCGATTATATCCAGGAGGGCTTAACTTTTGAAAAATGTGTGGTAAATTTACCCGACGGTTTATTTCGCAAGGAGTACTGTCCGAGAAAGACGTGGTCAATTTCCCCTGCGAGGAAATTGCCACTCGGCTCTCGGGTTCGCTCCTTTTGAAATGATTACATTTCAAAAGACCATGCTCGCTCACCCTCCGAGACGCTTTCCTGGACAGCATTTCTTGCTCATTCTATTAGTAAGAGCCCGTGCTTTCTCCGTCTTTACGACATTTTCTATTAATGTTATATCTTCATGTCCCGGAAGGTTGGTTAAGTTTTTTAGAGTATTATACAAGACTGTCTTTTTTGAGGGCAAGGAGGGTATATTTGAAGGAAATTGAGGTTAAAATTCTGGAAATAGATGTAGAAAAAACGGAAAAA
>CAZVXD010000069.1:4500-10384 GCA_964631335.1 uncultured bacterium | reverse complement strand
ATAATAAGTCCCATACCTATATGCCCTGTCTTGGTGGTGAAAAAGGGCTAAAGACATTTGGGAGTACTGTGGGTTTTATTCCTGTTCTAAAAGAAAACCTGGATTGATCAAATAAGCTATACCAACACCTGGGATTTCAATTTCTGCTTCTATCTCTTTTTCACCTATTTTGTTTCCCCTTTCAGGAAGATAAAGTTTTTTAGAATCTATTTTATTTAAAAATAAAATGCCATATTTTTCATTATGTTGCAATAAAACCGCTGTCTTGTAAATTGCATTTTCTGCCTCGTCTAGTGAGAGCTTTAACACAGGTACTTCCAGGTTTTCTAAGTCTTTTTCCTTTAAATTTTTAAGTTCACCTCTCATATTTTTTCTCAATTTATGCCAAAAAGACTTGATTTTCTTAAGCAGGATAGAGCCTTTTGTGGGGAGATTTTTGGCCTTTTTAGAAGAAACAGGATAAGTGTTAGCTACATTTTCTAAAGGTAAGGCTATAAGTTTTTCCCCTAAAGAGAAAACCGAAACATAAGGCCAGATTTCTAAGGCAGCAGCTTCCCTGGTTTCTGATACCTCTTCCGGGATTTCTGGTTTTAGTTCAGGTTCTAGTTCAGCTTCCCTGGTTTCGGATATTTCTTCGGAGACTTTCGGTTCTGGTTTGGGTTCAAACTCTATCTCTGGCGCGGTTTCTTTTTGTATTAATATGTTTTCTAATCCTGTGATTTTTTGCTTTAGCAAACTGAATTCTGGCTTAAACGCTTCAATAAGCTCAAGTCGGGCATTTATTTTTTCTATTTCTTTCAAAAAATCAGAGATTCTGGCATCAAGGTGTTGAATTTGGTTAATGGTTTGTTCTTGTGTGTTTTTTAAAGTATCATTTAGAGATTGAATAAGTTCTTTCAGCATAGAAAAACCCGTTTCTATACTAGCTGTCAGTTCTTCAGATGCAGTTAGTATGGATGGAGCTTCTAGTTTGGCTTCAGGGATCTCTATTGATACTACCTTTTCAGGCGCAATTACTGGAGATGGAGCTTCTGGAGCTTTTTTTGGTATTACTTTTTCTTTTTTTATACCAAGTATTTTATCACGTAATTGGATAAAAAAAGTATATGTCTTTTTTATTTTTTGTCTTTTCTCTATCTCAGATAGAGCAGTGGTGTTTATCTCTCTAAATGTTTTAGCTATCTTACCCAGTATGGCAAGAGTATCTGATGGGGCTAGCTCTTTTGAAATCACAAGAAATTTAGTAACACTTTCCATCATACCAATTAAAATTTTATTAAGCTTGTCTTCATAAGCGGTCTTCAATTCTTCAATGGTTTTTTGAAGACTGCCTAAATCCCTCTCAGTAAATTCCCAATCTAGACTTAAAATAGCCTCTTCAAGACGTAGAATTCGAGGGTCTGTTTCTGATGGCCCTTCTGAAAAAAGTTCATCTATGGCTAAAAATGCCTCTTTTTCTATTTTTTTAAAGTCTAATTCCTTTTTTTCCCCTTCCATTTTTAACTCCTCTTAAAATCTACACAGTCCAAAGTTCTGTCGTTCCTGCGAAAGCAGGAATCCATAACCTCTTGATTTTCCTGGATTCCAGCGTTCGCGGGAATGACGGTTCAACCAATACAATATTTCTTTAAAATTCATATGATTAGTAAGAACTGTGGACTCTCAAGTTAAAATATATACATTGAAATACTTTTTCTAACTATTTTGATTAAGAAATTTGGTTTGCTATTTTTGATTTCGGTCAAATAAACAAGATCCAGGCCTTCTCGACTGTGTGGGGTGTAAGTTAGATTTGCATTTATATTCGGATTATAATCCCTAAATGTTTCCAATACCTTTACAAGGTTTTCACTGGTTAAGTTATTGCCACATCGCCTTAACCCCTCCACTATAACTTCAGCAATAATAAAGCCTTCCATACCAATACAGGTAAATCGTTTATCAGGAAAATAAGCTCGCATCAGTTTTCTATAAAGCCTTATGGCCGGTAAATCCACTCCAGACCAAGTCGTGGGTGGCGGAGCTACTTGAGTAAAGATGACATTATTGCCTAGTTTATCTAAAAGTCTAGCCAGAGGCGTTGCCCTGGTGAAAGAATTACATATAAATACTGGCGTTAATCCGCGTGCCCTTACTCGTTTTACAAAATCAGCCAGGGCGTCATAAGTGCCTACCATAATGATTACTTCAGGTTTAGATTGACAAATGCGTTTTATTGCATCATCATCTGCCAGTTTGTCTCTTTGATATACAGCCTCGGCTACGATTGATTTATTATATTTCAAGGCCAGAGCTCTTTTTACCCCTTTATAGCCACTTATGCCAAATCCATCATTTTGATAAAAGACGGCAATTTTATCTTTTTTTAAATCGTTAATAGTGTAGTCTACTTGCACCTCTGCCTCTGCCCAATAGCTATTACGAATGTTAAAAACATACCGATTAAAAGGTAGATGTAATTGATGTGCACCGGTGACAGGCCCAATGAGGGGTAGATGTTCCTTTCTGATGGTGTCTAAAATCCTTACTGTTGTGGGCATACCTATATATCCAATTAAGGCCAGTGGTTTGATTTCGTTAATAAATTTCCGTGTATTGCTTACCGTTTTATCTGGTTCATATCGGTCATCTAAAACTACCAATTCTATTTTCTTGCCATTAATACCACCCTGACTATTGATATGATTAAAATAAGCCTGCATACCCGGCACCAAATTCTGTCCCATAAGGCCGGCATGACCACTCATTGCCGCCGAACACCCCAATACAATTTTATCTTGGGCCCAAGCACTTGAGGACAAAAGAAATATGGATAGAATGATCAAAATTTTCTTAAGCATGATTTCTCCTTGGTTTATCTTGGAGATAAAGATGTGTTTGGAATATAGTAGCTTGAGTATCTTTTGGTTTGAACATTAACTATTACTTCAGGATCAATGTTCCATGTAAAACATTCATTTAACTTAAGAGTCTAGTTTCAATAGATAATAGATATACGCTTATTTGTCAACTGTATTGATCCTGGTTAACTTAGACTTTTTGCAGTGTAATCCTTTATAAGATTTTTATTTATAAAATCCTTTCACTTTAAGGTTTTTAATAACCTCCTCTACCTTTTTTTCTTTATGTCTGAGTTTTTGTTGAATTCTTTTTTCTTCTTTTGCCAGATTTGCTTTATCAATATGACATCTATTACATTGCATTGTAGGCACATCCATTAGGGGATGAATTTCTTTAGCTCTTTTATGACAACCCCAACACCTCATATGATAAGCAATAGTAAGTTCGGATTTAGATTTGCCATGACAATCTGAACATTTTTGTATATCATTTTCTGGAGTCCAAATATTCTTTCCATTTTTGTATATATGATGACATGAACTACATGCTACTTGGTATTCTTCGACATGAAGTTCATGAGAAAACCAAGCAGGAGGATACTTATATGTACCAAACTCTTCAAACTTGTAGTCTTTCACTTCCAATAACTCAACCGGTGGGATTTGTTGAGCATATACTTGTAACGCGAGCAAAATAATAATCGCTGTTAATAATGTTAAATAATATTTCTTCATTTTTGTCTCCTGCTTATCGACCCACCTGCCTTCTTTGCAACCTTTGAATGGCCTTTGTCAAACTTGCCTGCATTCTTCTTAAGGCGTCAGCCAGATCTCCAATTTCATCAGTAGAAGTGATTTCAATAGGGACATTCATTTCACCCAAACTTATCCTGTTTGCCACATCAGTTAAGTGCGAAATCGATTTAGCCATACGGGTAGCAAAGATGGTAGCTAAAAGAATTACTATTACTATAGAGATAATTCCACCCAAAAAGAATTGCCACAGAAACTTCTTTTGCGTTACAAGAAAATTAGACTCGAGTTGTTCTAAAGGTGTTTCCGCTTCTTTGGTGTAAATTGTAGCTGCTACCATTAATGGTGTATTGGGAATAGGCATGACTACCATAAATTTTCTTTCTATCCGACCATCTGGCTCCTTCCAAGAATAATAGCCTTTACTAAAACGTTCTCCTGACTCTGGTCCCCTGACAATACGCCCGAAATCGGGGTTTTTCTTTCCCATTGCTGCCACTTCTGTACCAACTACTTTGGGATTAGGATGTAAAAAATATGCGATTTCCTCCCCCTCCTTCATAAGCAAAAAGGAATAACCAGTTTTACCTATCGTTTGTATGCTGCTTTGAAGAAGCATTGGGTCATATTGCCGTTCTTCCCAATTAATTTTTTCTGCAGATTGCTTTTCTATTTGGGTTTGGAAATAGAATTGAATCATTTTTACAATATCTTCGACTTTTTGTTCTACTAAGGTTTCGGCTGAATTTCTTAAACTTAGTTTTGTTTGAATTGATGTAGTTTGATTTATTTTAATAATATGATAATAGCCCGCACCAGTTGCTAAAAGTAAAGGAATAATAGAAACAACCAAAAATACCAAGATAAATTTTATCCTAAGACTCATGATGTTCTCCTATATATGCTTTAATATTTCCAGCGTCTTTTTTTGAAATGCTGTTTTTTTATCTGAGTTATCAATTTCTTCTGAAACTCGTTCGATAAGGATGGGAATTTTATCATAAGGAAAATTTTCTTTTATTTCTCCAAGACCTTCTATTTCATCCTCAATCACAGTCTCAGCAATAGGGCCGATAAGGGTGGCCATTTCAGTCTTTAATGTTTTCCAGAAGAGGGGAGGTATATACCTTTCTCCTTTTTCTTCAGGCACTGTTTTTTCTTTATCTTGAAGTCTGACCAAACCTTGATTTTCTAACTTATTAACTACATTAAACACTTTGTTAATATCTATTCGGGCTTCCTTTGCAATTTCAGATAGACTCAGTTGCTTCTGACTTAAGGCTACAACAATCCATTCTGGAGGCTGTAAAGTTATTTCTTCTTCTCTGGGGATTAAAGAGAGGACTTTATTTTGTAATGCTCTCACTGGAACAAAGGTTTGCAGTTCTGTATTAACCTTTTCTAAAATAGTTTTTGTACTTTCCCGAAAATGGCGTTCGGGAGTGGTCAGTTTATCCTGAAAGCTAAATCTCCCTTCAGTCAAAGTTGTCAATTTCAAAAGGGCTTCATAGCCTTTTTGTTCTCCAATGTTTGCTGCACATATTTCTCCTCGGTCCAAGAAAATAGAACCCTCTTCTTCGTCTATTCCCAGAGATAATCTACCAGAATGTTTAGCATTAGTTAATAAAGCTAACAAGTCCATTATATTTATTTGACTCAGATATCCTTTCAATATTTCTACCATTTTATTCCTCTACCAAAATTTTAATTTTTTAAAATTTTTGCTTTTTGGGGATGCCACCTCGCTTAATATTACTCCTGTTTCCATTCGCAATAAGGCTAAAGGGATGTCTTTCTTAGCCCAGATAACTATCCAATTTTTATTTACCCTTTTAAAAAGGAGAAAATCATATTCAAAGGCACAACCAATCTCTTCTTTAAGATTTTTCTCTTCAAAAAGGTTAAATAACATGACAAAGATTTTCTTCAGTTGATTAGTTGTATTTATATCTAAAGGGATGTTTGAAACTTCTTTAAGTTTTTTATTATCCCACCACCAAGCTCCTTTTATCCTATCCAGATTTATGATTTTTTTCAAAACTTCTTCCATTTTAAGTTCCTAAGAGAAAAGACGATCCCGTGTTTTCTATAAAACTTCTGTATTTTTCTTTTAAATACTGTGTTTCTTGAATTATATCTTTCTCTAAATCCTTTTTTTGTTGAATTATTTCGCTATTTCATCAAATAATTCAAAAGCTCCATAATTAGAATATCTCTAAATGAGCTATTTCTTCTAATTCTCGGGAAGACAAAATTTCTTTTTCTTTTATGGCTTTTACAATAATAGCCCA
>CAZVXD010000069.1:0-4490 GCA_964631335.1 uncultured bacterium | reverse complement strand
TGTTGAATTATTTCTTCACATACTTCCTTTAAAGCTTCTATTAGTTCTTTTTCTATAGCATTTCCCTCAAAAACAATTTTTCCTCCCTTGTATTTAAATTCATTGGCAAAAGGATCTAAGAAAGGGTATTTCACCGCCTTTTCTATAGCCTTTTGACGCCATAGAAGGCTGAATTCTTTTTTACCCAAAAATTTTTCCAATGTAGCCAAATATTCTTGGAAAAAATTGGTGATTTCTTCTAATGTTACATTTGCTGGTGTTTTATCTAAACGCAATTTATAAACATTAAAAATAGCTTCTGAAGCTCTTTCAGTAATCTCAGGAAGATATTTTTCACTTTCCTCAAATACCCATTTTCTCCAAGAAGAGCATGTTCCTATTATCGTCCCGTTTTGAAAATAAATAAAACTCTTTTCACCCTGAGAGGACGTGATTTCAGTCCAACCTGTTACCTCTTCTTTTTTAAGCTTATGCATAAGTTTGATCAAATCTGTAAAATCAGTGCTCAAATTAGGATAAAGGATCTCTGCAGTTGCCAGATTGGCCCAAAAGAGAGCTGTCTCTTCGGGAAGATAATAAACATTGACAGTTTCCTCCCCTTTGATAGTGTTTAACATTTCTACTATGGGCAAGAATTTATATTCATTATCAACTATCTCAAAGGAATTAAGAATTTGGCCATGGTCTAAAAAAACCAAAAATTCTTTTTCTGAAACCTTAGTTTGAATATAGCCAGTAAATAAATCATTTTTTAAAAAACTGATAAGATTGGCTAAATTCAAAAAAGAAGTATGAAGATTTTGATGACAGATTTTAAACTGTGGTAAAAACAAAATTATTCCTCCTTAACAATTTCTTTGATTTGAGAAATAAGTTCTTCTAATAATCCCACATGGGGAAGTAAGGTTATCTTTAATATGCCATTATTTGTTTCTAAAAATAAACAGAAATGGTTATCTTCTTTACACCATAAACACTCAGTTTTTCCTTCTTCTAAAAGTTGCCCCATTTTAGAAACAAGGTTATAAATTTCTTTAAAAAAAGGTGCTTCTTCAACCTTATCTGTTTTTCCTATAAGTTTCCCCCCAATTCTTTCTAAATAATTTTTTGTTTCATCTTCACGCCTAGCTGTTTCTAAAAATAGATATTCACAAGGAACATCAATTTCTCGCTCAGGAAGGAAAACAGTATTTTCAAATGAAAATTCTCCCTTTTTCAAACTTATCAATTTATAAAAAGCCTTTTCTCCTTTTATATTACTCATGCGAGCAGCAATTATTTCCCCACTTTTCAAAAAAATTTCTCCTATTTTATCTTTACCATTATATAGTAATAAACACCCACTCTCTTTTTCTTGACAGCAAAGTTGAACCACACTGGCTATCGAGACAATATCTACACTACCTTTTAACATAGCTTTATACTAGGCCATATTCCACTTGTTTTTTAAGCCAAGTAGACTTTACATTTAAAATTGGGAAGTTTCCTTCCGATGTTTCTACTCGATCTTCTCTTATTTTGCCCTTAATTGTTTTCCTTAAAGGTTGATTTACAAATATAACTCCGTAGTTTTCAACATCTGGAATTCTTACAATAACAGCAGCATTATATTTTCCTAATGTGTTGGTTTCAGGCTGGAGCACATTAAGAAACGTATTTTTCAATTCAGTTATCTCCTTTTCTTTTAACTCTCCTTTTAGTCTCTTTGTAATAAGATTAAAAAAAGTCCCAATTTGACCAAACCTAATCAAGAACTTTTGAGCTAGTTTTTTTGCTTTTTTTGGTGAAATCTTATACATATTTACCACCACTTCAGTAGGAAGAATAAACTTTTTTTTAGCTATATCTATAAGATAAAAAGATTTTTCTTCCATTTCTGAGATTTCTAGAGTTTCTGGCGGTGTAACATAAGCCTGTTCCGGAGATGAAGTTTTTTCATAACTAGCTAATAATCTATGTAAGGTCCTTTGATTTTCTTCGATCTTGATGTTAATTTCATGTAACTTAGCGTTTACTGCTTCTACTATTTTTCCTACCAAGGCCCCTGTTTCTTTTAACCTATCACTTTTACCTTCTGAGAAAGCAAGGGAGGAGGATTTTAGTTTCAAATCTTGATACTGCATATAAAATTTTTGAATTAAGTTCTCCCTTTCAGAAGGTTTTATTTCAGAAGAAAAAATTAAAGGTAGCTTATCTATCATAATGGTAAATAATTCAGAAACATTTTCGAATCTTAAGAGAGCCTTTGTTAGTTTTTCAAGCATTCCCAAATAGATTTGGGATTGTCTGGTTGCCTTTAAGGATAGTTCTCTGCAATCAGATAAAATTTCTTCACCTAAAATTTTGCTTTTAGACTGAATGAAGCTTTTTAATTTTTCTTGAAATGATGAAGATAAAGGTTTTTCTTGAAAAGATGGTTCTTCTGATAAGATATCATTAAATGAGGCAATTTCCTCATCTAATTCTTTTCCCCATTCTTCTAAAGAAATTTTTTGGGGTTTTTCTTTTTCATCCATCTCAACTTCCTACGGCCTTTGCCATTCCTTCTGGCAAAACGAGTTTTTTAATTACTGATTGGATTGTGAGTTTGGCAGCCATTTTTAAGGTTTTTAATACATTATATCCATTTAATGCACTTGCAGGAAAAGACGGGGCTTTAAGCACTGCGTTTAAGTCAGTTTCTAATGTATCTATATCTAATAAAGGTACACCATTTTCAGCTAAGTCTCGTTTATTCCACTGGAATGCTATAGGTATTTCCTCCAAACTTGAGTTATAATAGGCCAAGTTTCTCTTAAGAATTTCTAGATTTTCTAGATTAGCTTCCCTTCTTACTAAAAGAGAGTCTGCAGTAAAAACAAGCCCATCTACTCCTTTTAATACTAATTTTCTGGTAACGTCATAGATCAGTTGTCCCGGCGTAGTGTAGATTTGGAGTTTTAAATCAAGGCCGTGTATCTTACCTAATTCCACGGGTAAAAAATCGAAAAAAAGAGTTCTGTCTCCTTTTGTATTTATACTAATTAACTTGTTTGTCATTTTATCTTTGAGTTTTTCCTGGAGTTTGTTGTAAATATATACTAAATTTGTGGTTTTCCCACTTCTACCAGGGCCATAATATACAATTTTAACTTGAATTATCTTTTCTTTCAAATTAATCACAGCCATAAATTTTATTCTCCAAACAACCAATATCTTTTTTAACGCTGTCTACCTTAAGACGAAGCAAGCCCAGGGAGACATACGGTTTAAAAAGCACAATAAGCAATATGTCAGGAGATATTTTTGTAAAATGAATATTTTCTTTTTGCCCGCGATGAAATAGAAGGGAAAATTCATCTTCACCTATAAGACGAGCAATTTCTTTAGTTGCTGCAAAATTGGCAGCAGCCAATACAGCTAAAGTAGTAGCATCTACCGGACTTTCTCCGTTTTTACAGATAAGATTACCTGCCATATCTGTAAGGAAAGCATAACTTGCGCCTCCTTCTTCTATTAACTTATCAAGAAGATTTTCTAATTCGTTCACCTTATTTTCTTTCAGAATTATATTCATAGATTACCTTTTATTAAAAAATTGTTATTTTTTCATAGATTTGGAGTTTGGTTAATATTAACTTTAATATGTTTCCCGATGTTCCCCAGCTATTGATTAACAATGTATATTTCGATGAATATTTTATATCAAATCCAAAGAATGTTTTTAGCTTTGATCCTGGTTCAAATTTAGTAGAATCCTTACATTCGAGATTGTTGCGAAAATATACACTAAGGATTTTTTTCGAGCTTGATGGGATTCCGGTACCAAAATCAACCCCTGAACTTTTTATCGACTCATCATTCAGAAAGCTTGAAGGGTTTGTCAAAATTATTTCCTTGCGCCGCCGCCCCATGACCTGCAAGGGAAATGTATAGCATATTCCATGCCCGCTTCACCTGCTTACGAAGCATTCCCCGCCAAGCCGCAGTTGGGCGTTTCTTGTCAGCATCAGCTCAACCTGGCGGTACAAAGAGGGGGGACAATTTGCGGCCTTAATCGTCGGAAATTGTCAGCCGAGTGAAAAAGAGAAGGTATCTCCCCAATCCCTGAAGCGATTTCCTATGGGTACCATCACAAAAACAGGGGCTTAGATGCTTTTTTGTAACTTTTCAATAAGATTGGGTATCCCTAGCTCTGCAGAATGGCAGTTAGGATAATGGCATATAGATTAATATGTTTGATAACGAAGTGAGTCTAGCAGTAGCCTGAGAGGTCGCAAGGGTTGATTTTCTGGAGGAAAAGTGGCGGGATGTAATAGATCTTGAGCCACATGTTACAGCTCACATAGTCTTTAACCCTTGTTCCATAAAGGCTGATGCGGTGTCTGCTGATGAGCGCGAAGGAGATCTGAGGCGTATTCTTAACTTTGGGCACACTGTGGGCCATGCGGTGGAGGCCGCAGCACACTATCAGATCCCTCACGGAGAGGCAGTTTCCATCGGTATGATGG
>CAZVXD010000068.1:0-10448 GCA_964631335.1 uncultured bacterium | reverse complement strand
AATGAAAGTTTTCAAAATACTCGCATGGCTAATGTTATTTATAAGCTACCAATTAAAATCACAAACATTAGAAGGACAGCTTATTGAAATCAGTATCCCCGCTCCCTCATTAGAGAATAACCTGTTCGAAGACCTAACAGAAAACCCAATAGCGGTTTATTTACCGCCTTCATACAATACATCAAATATAAGATATCCGGTAGTGTATTATCTCCCGGGATTTGTTACAGAGCTCGAATGGCTCTTGCATCCCCAAAGCGGCTATGGTTTTCAAGGTTTTAGACTTAAAGAATCAATGGATGATTTGATCGCTCAAGGAGAAATGAAGGAGATGATCGTTGTTATGACAAATGGTCTCAACTTCATGTGGGGAGGTTTTTATGTAAATTCACCTGTTACCGGAAATTGGGAAGATTATGTAGTTAATGATCTTGTAGATTATATTGATGGTCATTACAGAACATTGGCCTGTGATTCCTCAAGAGGAATTACCGGACATTCTATGGGGGGATTCGGTGCTTTAAATATTGCAATGCGCAATCCGGATGTTTTTTGCGCAACTTATGGTTTATGCCCTGGATTGTTCGACACGAATGGATTATCGGACATGGGTATGTTTTCGCCACAGGCGAGAGTCGAGCAATTTCTTTCTAAACAAGAAGAATGGTCGGCAATGGATGAGGATACTGCTATAGTGGCAATTAAAGAATATATCGATTCTCTTAAGTCGGAATGGGATGAGATTACAGTTATTTCCTACGCGTATGGCGCTGCATTTTCCCCAAATCCCGATACAAATCCACCTTACATTTATTATCCGTACTATAAGTCTGGAGAACAAATTCTTTGCGACTCAACACTTCTACAGAATTATGAAAGCGGATTTGGAGGATTAGCCTGGAAAGTCGGACAGTATAAGGAAAATTTATTGAATTTGCGGGGGATTGTAATCGATTATGGAAACTCCGATGAGAATCCATGGATACCACGTGGATGCAATTATTTTTCCCAAATTCTAAATGATAGTGCAATTTCCCATGATTTGCTGAGCTTTAGTGGAGGACATGATAATAGAGTTAGATCCAGGATTGAAAATTCTATAATGCCTTTTTTCTCTGAAATATTAACATTTGATACACTATACAATTCAATTGGGTTAGAAGATGCTCCTTCAGATTATCGTCTTTACAACAATCCTAATCCCTTTAATCAATCAACTACAATATTTTTTGAAACTCCAAAAGAAATGCTTATAACTTTAGAAATTTATAACACGTTAGGAGAAAAAATAGAAACACTTGTGAACAAGGTTCATATGACTGGTAAGCACAGGTTAGATTGGAATGCGAAAGGTTTTGGAAGTGGTATTTATTTGTGTAGATTAGAAGCCGACGAATACTCAAAAACAAAAAAAATAATACTTCTAAATTAAAGAGCATGTATTATTACGAACAGGAGTTAACCGACAAAATATATGTGACTAAAATCAGAGACAGCAAAGATGTAAATTTTGTCACATCGAAAATTTATGATTCAATGGAGAAGAGAAATAGAAACATTGGCTGACCAAAAACACAGTTTTGTGGAAGTGTTTCGGCGACTGAACCGCGACGTTAGGATTCAAAAACAAATTGAACCACGAAAAACACGAGAAGCAAATAAATTCCACGCAAAGCTACCGAGAAACGGAGAAGAAAGTTCTTGACTTAAGCATTCATTTGTGTAAATCGGAAAAGATATTGAGAATGAAAAGAAAAAGAACAGATTATAATAAAAATTATAAAAGCGAACTCAAGGGTATTGAAAATGCGGGTTACAGGATTGTTGCCGCTAAAGAAGCACCAATAAGGTACTCCATCCTCTTGTTGCTACGGATAGCATCGTCCTTGCGTAAAGAATCAGCAATAAAGCTCCTACTAAATATGTGATATCGGAATACGTTGGTAATGGGGAGTCCCGGAATGGCATTTACGAAGACGACAAAGAGGAAACACAGAAAGTCTTTGATTCGCTAACAAGATGAGAACCAAGCCAAGAACAAATCTTTGGTCTCTACAGTAAAAAATGAGGACTAACCTGATTTCTTTCAATCTAAAATTATTTACCTAAACAAAACAACTTGTATTTCTTATCGATTTGGCTTAGAAAGTCTAGTTTGGGGTAATAGTACGATTTCAGCCTTATTGACTTTTATCGGAAAAACATTAAACTTCTTTTATGAAAGATAAAGGAAAACTGGCAGAAAAGGCTGTATCATTCTTCCGGTCAGGATTTATTTGTTCTGAAAGTATCCTAATGGCAATGCAGGATTTTTTGGGGCTTGAAAGAAACCCTTCTATTGCCACAGGCTTTGGCGGTGGCATTGGCAGAAAAGGATCTGTATGCGGAGCCGTAACAGGGGCGATTCTTGCTATAAATCTTAAATACGGAAGACGAAAATCAGAAGAAGACAACATTAAAGAAAAAGCCTTTTTTAAAGCTTTGGAGTTTTATAATAAGTTCGAGGAAAAGATGGGCAGCGCTATTTGTTATGACATAATAAAATGTGATTTAACAACGGAAGAAGGACAAAAGTTTTTCGAGGAGAATAATATAATCGAAGAAAAATGCTTCAAATGCGTCGAAACTTCTGTTGATATTTTGCTGGATTTAATTTAAAATGTCGAAATTTTATTCACTGACAAAAAACATAATTCTTATTTGTTCTATATTCTTAATAAAACCATTATATTCACAGGATACCTTATACTTAGACACCACCGCGTCTATAGAAGAAAGAGTAGAAGACCTTCTAAGCCGGATGACCCTGGATGAAAAAGTGGGGCAAATGATTCAGGCAGAAAGAGCCTCATCCGGTATTTTAGATAATATTTCTACATACCATTTAGGCTCGATATTGAGCGGCGGCGGATCGACACCCTATCCGAACACTCCGGAAAACTGGATGGATATGTATGACAGCCTTCAGAGCAGCGCTATGTCCACTCGTCTGGGTATACCTATTATTTACGGGATCGACGCTGTTCACGGTCACAACAACGCTTACGGCGCGGTTATTTTCCCGCATAACATAGGTCTGGGTTGTACTGGAGATTCTATTCTGGTGGAAGAAATAGGGAAAATCACGGCTATGGAAGTATCTGCCACAGGTTTAGATTGGACATTTTCCCCATGTATTTCGGTCGCCAGAGATGAACGCTGGGGAAGAACATACGAAAGCTTCGGTGAAACAACCGAACTGGCTGAGATGATTGGCTCGGCAATCGTAAGAGGCTACCAGGGTGATACTCTCGCGAATTCTTCATCTATTTTAGCCTGCGCTAAACATTACATTGCGGATGGAGGAACAACTAACGGGCAAAACACGGGTAACGCGGAAATCGACGAAGAAACTCTGCGTGAAATCCACTTGCCCGGCTATATAAAAGCGATAGAAAACGATGTCGGTTCTATCATGATTTCTTTCAGCAGCTGGAACGGAGTAAAATGTCACGGACATGATTATTTAATAGATACTCTTCTTAAACAGGAATTAGGATTTGAAGGTTTCGTAATATCAGACTGGGAGGGCATAAACCAACTGGAAGGTTCCTTTGCGGATAAAATCGAAAATGCTATAAATGCCGGAATAGACATGGCTATGGAACCGTATAATTATATAAACTTTTATAATACCTTAAAAAACCTGGTAGAACAGGGAAATATCGATACAAATAGAATAAACGACGCGGTCAGACGCATCCTGAGGATTAAATTTAAAATGGGTTTATTTGAAATACCTTATGCTGACAGAAATCTTTTAGATTCGATAGGAACGGAAGCTCACAGAGCGGTAGCCAGAGAGGCGGTTCGTAAATCTCTGGTTTTATTAGAGAAAAAAGACGGGATTTTGCCTTTATCTAAAGAAAATATTAGTATCTTTCTCGCGGGAGAGCATGCGGATAACCTAGGTTATCAATGCGGAGGTTGGACAATCAACTGGCAGGGGCTCAGCGGCGACATAACAATAGGGACAACTATAAGGGAAGCCATAGAACAGGAAGCTCCGGACGCGGAAATCACATACGAAAGCGAAGGAGAACCAATCGACACCACAGCCGATTTGGCTGTGGTGGTCATAGGTGAAAGCCCTTACGCTGAAAGCTTTGGGGACAGAGATGATTTAAATTTACAGGTATCAACCATTAATTTGATCAGAAATATTAAAAACGCGGGATTACCCGTTATTGTTATTCTAATCTCCGGAAGGCCCATGATTATAGAATCTATTATCCCATACTCTGACGCTATTATAGCGGCATGGCTGCCGGGAACGGAAGGGACAGGAATAACCGATGTTTTATTTGGCGACTACGAACCATCAGGTCTTCTGTCACACAGCTGGCCGGCAGAAATGGAAGATATTCCCATTAATTTTGGTGATGCTATCTATGCGCCACTATTCGAATACGGCTATGGAATCACCGACTTATCAGATTTTCCCGAGGGTTCCGCGCCCATTTTTTATGCCGCCGCTGTCGATTCAACCGGAGATAAAATTCATGTTTCCTTTAACAAGGACATGGCCGAACCCGAAAATGCTAATTCAGAATTCACCATCGATCAAAACGGCATAAATGATATTTCAGTAGATAGCATAGAAGCCGACTCTTATGATTCAACGATGTTTATTCTGTGGCTTTCGGAAACTTTACAGGCTGGGGATGACTTAACAATCTCATATTCAGGCGAATCGGTTTTCTCAAAAGATGGGGGACAATTAGAACCTTTCGGCCCGGAGAAAGCTTATAATAGACTGGATGAGCCGGCGGGGCTCCCCGAAAAAAAGAAAAACGAATCCGTATGTAAGGTAAAACAAAACAGTCCGAACCCTTTTAATACAGTAACAATCATCGAATATACGATTCCAAAGAAGGAGTTTATTACGTTAAGAATTTATGATTTAATGGGAAGAGAAATAGAGACGTTGGTTAATAAAGAACAGAACTCCGGAACTCACGAGGTATATTGGGATGCAGGTAAATATCCAGGTGGGATTTATTTGTATAGATTAGATACACCCGAATCTTCCTCCTGTGGTAAAATGATATTGTTGAAATAAGATTCGTTGACTTTTTAGAATAAAATTATTATACTACTCCTCAGAGGTTCTAATGAAAACAAGAAAATATTTTATTCTTTTTTTATTTCTAAGTACTTCACTTACTGCCGACCGTGGTTCTATTCCGTTTCGACCGGATATAAAAATCTTCGAACCCACTCAAAGGGCGATGATCGCCTGGAACGGAACAGAAGAGATACTCCTTCTTACAACAGATATGAAAGCCTCCGATTCAACCGAAGTTCTCGAAGTCCTTCCTTTACCGAACGAACCTGCCGTTAAAAAAGGTGATATAGAAACGTTCAAAAGAGCTACCGATCTCATAAATAAAAAAATACAGCAACAGAAAAGAATTAAGCCGCATAGAAACGGCGGAAAAGAAAGAGTAAGTAAACCGGCGGGCGAGATTACGTTTCATAAAAAAATCGGCGCGCATGATATTTCCGTAGCCCATGTTTTAAATAAGGATGGTTTTATTGTATGGGTTGAAAACTATTTAGACTCTCTGGGAGTAGAAAACCCCGATATACCCGAAGAATTGAAAAATATTGTAGGCGAATATCTTGAAGAAAAATTCACCTGGTTTGTTTTCGATGTCGTATCTCTGGACAAAGAATTAAAAACAAATGACGCCATACAATACAGATTTAAAACGGATTTCTTATATTATCCCATAAAAATAATGAGTACGGAAGAAGGATATACTTCGATGGATTTTCTGATACTTACCCCAATGTTACTGGCTGACTTCCCCGGAATACCCATAGAAAAAGTTAAACTCAAACATCAGCCGATATCGGTAACTCCTGATGAAGTTAGAAATTTAAACGAAGAGATGAGTGAACTTTTAGGAGGCAACAAAGATATGAAATTGCGAATATGGGAAATAAAAGGGAAGATTTCTTCTTTTACAGAGGATTTAATAGCCAGGTAATTTTAAGGAGGAAAAATGCGGAGAAGCAAAACAAATAATATTTTAATTTTTATCTCGAGCATAGTTATCTGTCAGATGGCAGGAATAATAGGTTCGATATTCACGACTCCGGCTATACCCACCTGGTACGCCAATATAAACAAACCGACATTCAGACCTCCCAACTGGGTCTTCGCGCCGGTGTGGACGACTTTGTTCTTACTCATGGGAATCGCTCTTTTTCTTATCTGGAAAAAAGGCCCGGAAAAAAAAGAAAACAGAATCGCTTTTTCTGTTTTCATAATACAGCTCATTTTAAATACGCTGTGGTCCGTTTTGTTTTTTGGTCTAAAATCGCCCTTTGCAGCTTTTATCGAAATAATATTCCTCTGGGCTGCGATATTAGCATCGATTATTCTTTTCTTCCGTATATCACGTCTGGCAGGAGCTTTATTGATACCTTATATTCTCTGGGTAAGTTTTGCCTCGGTACTGAATTTCTCTATCTGGAGATTGAATATTTAGTATAAACTTCAAGCTTAATTTAACCACAAAGAACACAGAGAGCACAAAGCTTTTTTGTTGTTTAAAACCCTTCCCAACCCAAATATTCACATGTAGAACATGTAGAAAATGTAGTTGTTTTAACTATTTGATTATTCAACAATTGAACTATTTAACTTAGATTCGGAGAATCTATCTAACTGCTACAGATTACACTGATTAACACAGAAACTCACCGCAAAAACGCAAAGTCCGCAGAGAAAAACAACTAATATTTTATTTTGGTTAAACCACAACCCTTCCCAAAAAAAACAAAAATAAATCACACTAATAACACGAAAATTTTAAAGGATTCAACCGCAAAATTCCGCAGATTCTCTCAGATATTTTTCGTTGCTTTTTTCCTAAAACCTAAAGTCCCATACCTAAAACCTATTTCTTACGCATCTACACACCAACGCACCAACTTTACATTGCCGTGAGCAGTGAGCTGTAAGCCGATAGCCATTTCCCTAACCTCCTAACTTCCTAACACTCTAACAATTTTAAAAACATCGTTGCGATAATTATTTACATCGCTATATTAAACCGACTATGACGCGAATGAAAATAAAAACAAATGATTTTGATTTTTTAAAAACTTTTAATTCGGGACTTTTTTACTTTTTTTATGAAAAGACACCTATAAGAAAAGTTTATTTTAATAATAAAACTATCGAACTTTCATTTAAACAGGAAAAAGAAAATTTAATAATAGACTCGTCCCATGATTTAGACAAAAGAGAAAAAGAGTTTCTTAAGCAAAGAATTATTTACTGTTTCGGACTGCATGAGAACTTAGAAGATTTCTACATTCTTTGCGAAAATGACAAGGTTTTAAAAGAGTATCTTCCTAAAATAAAGAAAACAAGGATTGTTTCAGCGTTTTCCGATTTTGAAGCGCTTGTAGGCGCAATAGTTTCTCAAAACAATTCATACAGAAATTATCGGAATCAAATGGGCAAAATTTACAAAAAAATCAATTTTGTCAAATCAAATTATAGAGAAAAAAACATGGAAAATCTACGAATAGGTTACAAACTATCTTACATAATTGAACTTACCAAAAACTTTGAAAAGTCAAAGATCAAAGATATCAAAGGGATAGGTAACTATTCCATAAATCTTTTCAATATTTTCCAGAAAAGAGACTACAATTCATTTTATGTCGATTGCCTTACCGAAAAAATAATGAAAGAAAACTACGGAATTCCTAAATCTTTTGAAAAAGAAAGCACAAAACTCTGGGGCAGCTACAGAGGACTCGCGGAAGCCTACCTTCAAAGGTTTTTTGAGAGAAAATAAATCTTTATTTATTTTCTAATTTATCCAGTCTGCTGTCTATCTGGTCGAGTTTACCCTCTATTTCTTTCAGCTTATAGTATATACTATCCAGCTTTTCTATTTTATCTTTGAATTCGTCTATTCCGTCTTTTGCCTTCAGACGGCTGCCCTCTTCCACCGTTTTCAATTTATTGGTTATCTCTGTAATTTTATTTTGTATTCTCTCTATCTCATCAGACTGAGGCCCTTTGCATCCAATAAAGGAGAAAAGGAAAATAATAACCACTATTTTTTTCATAGTATCCTCCTCATTTTCCGGAAATTTACACTAAAGTCAATTAATATCAAATCTATAAATTAGTCTTTTTTTGCGGCAGCGCCATTTCATACCTCGAGATGATTTTATCTATCATTTTGTCTTCTTTTTCGTCTACAATCTGCCTGGAAGAGTCAGCGTTGTACCAGCTAATAATTTCCTGCGCGCCCGTAAAAAAGGGTATATGAGCGGTATAATCGGGAACAAACTGTTTTATCTTAGAGTTATCGAATATCATGCTGTGAGCTTTATCTCCCAGAAGACTTGCTCCCCACTCGGAATCAAAAGAAGCGATAAATTCTGAAGGAATATGAACAATTTTGGCCTCAGTTCCGGCGGTGTAGGCTATAATCTCGTAAATCTGGTTCCAGGATAAAAGTTCATCAGAAGTAATATGAAATGATTCTCCTATAGCCAGAGAGTTCCCCATCAAACCCACAAAACCCCGTGCAAAATCTCTATGGTGAGTCATAACCCACAGGGAAGTTCCGTCTCCGTGCACGATTACTTTTTTACCTTTACGCATCCTATCCAATAAAGTATATTTATTATGCATGGGCAGGAGAGTACAATCATAGGTATGAGAAGGGCGCACAATTGTAACCGGGAAACGACCTTTACGGTAAGCGTGCAGAAGACGTCTCTCGCAGGCAATTTTATTCTGCGAATACTCCCAGAAATTATTGGATAAAGGAGTATTCTCCGTTACGGGAAGTTTTTTAGGCGGAGTTTGATAAACAGAGGCGGAACTTATAAAGATATACTGTCCAACTCTACCACCAAACAATTCGAGGTCTCTTTTGATATGATCGGGAGTAAAAGCGATCCAGTTCACTACCACATCGAATGTCATGTTTCCCAGGGCTGTCTCGGCTGAAGATCTATCCCTGATATCTCCCCGTAAAATATGCGCTTTCGCGGGAACGGGCCTTTTAGTAATACCTCTATTCAAAAGATAAAGATCAAACCCTTTATCGACCGCCAGCTCACTGCAAGCCGAGCTTATAACTCCTGTTCCCCCAATAAACAAAATCTTCATTTATTCTTCTCCTGCGGAATTATATTTATACCCTATAATTTTCCGCTACTTTATATTTAAATTTACAAACATAACGCAAAATATCAAGAGGATAGGTGTATTTGGGGAATAAAGAAACTGACAGCTGACGGCCGAAAATTCTACACATTCTCTGTATTGAATTTTCAATGGTTGACAGAGATTAAAAAAGAATTACGATATTAATAGAAGTGAACAAAGTAATAAAAGTTAACGATAGAATATATTTTTATCTCAGGAAAACGCCCTCTTCCAATACCACACTAATAAAGGGAAATGTAAATATATTGGTAGATCCGGGATATAATCCATTTATGAAAATAAAATCGCTATACCCATTAATGAAGGGAGCAGGAATCCAGATAAAAAATATCGACGAAATATGGTTTACGCACAGCCATCCCGATCACACGGGACTGTCATATTACCTTCTCCAGGAAAAAGAAATAAAGATTGTTTGTCATCCATCGGCAAAAGATTTTATAAAACTAGAACCTCCTATACGCGGTCTTCTCGAAAAAGAAAAAATAGACGAAAAGATTCTAAAAAGATTATATCCGGCAAACCCCGAAAAGAGAAAAAAAATTGATGCTCTGGTTCGATGGATCGTCAAATTTTACGGAAGTTCCCTTTACATTGGCAGCCATGCTATAAAAGCCGATGATTGTTTCTCCGACGGGGAACTTAGAAATGGCATCAAGGTCTTTTTTCTTCCCGGACATACAAATGATGAAGTAGGATTCTCTCTTGAAAACATTCTCATTACCGGCGATCTTATAGCCACTTTTTCTTTCATGCGACCCGCGGTATTGAATGTCCCGTCATCAGACATCGACAACGCAATTTCTTCTCTGGAGAAAATTTTAAAAAATTCTCCCGACTTGATTCTGCCCGGACACGGAAATTGTTCAAAAATCGATATAAATCTGGTAAAAGAAATTCATGCTCAGACGGTTAATTTAAGAGAAAGAGGTATTTCATTAATAAATACAACCCACTCTTTTATCCCCTACTTCCTGAACCTTCAAAAAATTCTCCCCCTCTTTACTCTGCGGATTCAAGAACGACTGGCTCTTCTCTATATCATTTATAAAAGTTACATTAAAACTGAGAACTAAAATAATTTTGAATTAAAACAATAAAAAAAATATAAAATAAGGTAATTCGTGCTATCTGTCTGATTTGTTGTTTCTTAATTTAGTTGGTGCGTAAATGCGTAGAAGCGTTAGAGCGT
>CAZVXD010000067.1:0-10744 GCA_964631335.1 uncultured bacterium | reverse complement strand
CCATTAGAGGCCTGGTAGGTGAAGTTTTTATCAATTCATACGCGTGACTGGCAAACTCCACAGCCAGCATTCTGCTTCTCCGTGTCGGCGCTCCGCCTCTCTGGATATATCCGAGAGAAGACTTTCTGGTAGAACATTTAGTTTTCTCCGCGATTAAATCGGGGATTTTATCTTTCCCTTCAACCCCTTCCGCCACAACTATTATAGCATCATTCTGCCCCTTCTCCTTTTCTCTATTGAGTCCTTCGACTATTTCCTCGATAGGGGATTCAACTTCGGGAATAAGTATCGCGTCAGATCCGGATACTATACCGACCTCGAGCGCCAGAAATCCTCTTTTTTTACCCATCACTTCTATAACAAAAATTCTTTCGAATGATATAGCCGTGTCTTTAATTTTATTAATGGCTTCAAGCGCGGTATTGCAGGCTGTGTCGAATCCGATTGTTTCATCCGTTCCGTATATGTCATTATCGATCGAAGCCGGGATACCGACAACCGGAACTCCTGAATACCTGTTAAGAGCCATCGCTCCTTTAAAAGAACCATCCCCTCCGATAACTATTAAACCCTCTATTCCCTCTTCGACAAGATTCTTCGCCGCTTCTTTTACCACTTTTTCTTCCTTGAAAGAAGGCATTCTCGCCGAGTGAAGTATAGTACCGCTTATACCCATTATCGTATCGGATCTGGTACCTGAAAAATCGAAATAATCCTTCTTTATCAAACCGCTATAACCGTCATTAATACCGATCAACTTTCCGGTTTCGTTTCTGCTGAGTCTAAGGACAGCTCCTATCGCCGTATTCATCCCCGGAGCATCCCCTCCGGGCGTTACTATTCCAATCCTCTTCATATTTTTATGGTAGCTTAAAACAGATGAATGTCAAGCCCTGCCCATCCCTAAGCAAACCGCGAGAGGACACGAGATTAACTCAAGATTTTTTGTTTTTCCTATAAACATCAAAAAGGAGAACAACTAAATCAATATTATCGATTAAATCCTAAACCCATCAAAGAAAAAGAAACAATAAATCACACGAATATCACGAATCAAAAAATCTGTGAGATCTGTGGTCGCTCGACAGATTCTCTAAATCTAAGTTAAACAGTTAGATTGTCGATTCGTCAAATAGTAAAAAAAACTACATTTTCTACATGTGAATATTTGGGTGGGGATGGAAGGAGTTTTAAACAAATATATTTTTTTGTTTTTCTCCGCATTCTCTACGTTTTTGCGGCGCAATTCGTTGTGATAATCTTGTGCAATCTCGTGGTTCCATTGTGGGGAAGGGGGGAGTTTTTTAGACTTGACAGGGAAAATTATCAAAATATAATAAGCCAGAACATAAAATTTTAAAAGAGGGGTATAAAATATGGATGAATTATATAAAACAGACCCGGAAGTATACAAAGCCATAATTGGTGAAGCTACCAGGGAACACGATAATCTCGAATTGATAGCGTCAGAGAATTTTGTGTCCAGGGCCGTGCTCGAGGCTATGGGCTCGGTAATGACCAACAAATACGCCGAAGGCTATCCCGGCAAAAGGTATTACGGGGGCTGTAAATGGATGGATGTTGTGGAAAACCTGGCTATTGAAAGAGCCAAAAAGCTATTTGGTTCAGAGCATGTTAACGTCCAGCCTCTCTCCGGAGTACCCGCCAACCTGGCCATATACTCGGCTCTTCTCGAACCCGGGGATTTGTTTTTCGGACTCTCTCTTTCTCACGGAGGGCATCTATCCCACGGGTATAAAGTTAGCTTCACCGGAACTTTCTGGGAAACATATCAGTACACTGTCGACCCTGAAACCGAGCAGATAAATTACGATGAGCTCCTTAAATTAGCCCGCGAAAAAAAGCCAAAATTGATAATGACAGGTGCTTCAGCGTACCCGAGAACTCTGCACTGGGACAAATTCAAAGAAATTTGCGACGAGGTAGGAGCCTATTTCACGGCGGACATCGCTCATATCGCCGGTCTTGTTGTGGCGGGCGAACATCCTTCGCCCGTACCTTACGCGGACGCGGTTTCAACAACAACGCATAAAACACTGCGGGGTCCGAGGAGCGCTATTATACTATGTAAAGAAAAATGGGCAAAAGCTATAGACAAGGCAATCTTCCCTGGCTTACAGGGAGGACCTCATATGCATACTATTGCCGCTAAGGCTGTAGCGTTTAAAGAAGCTCTTTCAGAAGATTTTAAAAAATATCAGCACCAAATAATACTTAACGCTAAGGCTTTCGAAGAAGAGTTTAAAAAACTCGGCTGGAGACTTGTAGCCGGAGGAACAGACACTCATTTAGTCCTGGTAGATGTTAAAAGTAAAGGCATCACCGGCAAACAGGCAGAAGAGGCTCTCGATAAGGCAAGAATAACGGTCAACAAGAACACTATTCCTTTTGACAAAGAAAAACCCTTTATAGCAAGTGGTATCAGGATAGGCGCGCCCGCTTTAACGTCGAGAGGAATAAAAGAAGATGAAATAAAGAGAATCACCAGATTGATTGATAAAGTTCTTACCAATATTGACAACGAGAAGGTAACACAAGAAGTAAGAGGGGAAGTTAAAGAAATAGCTGAAGAATTTCCTCTGTATCCGGAAATCAGAAAAGAGCAAAAGGAGGTCTGATGTACAGAAAGTTATTTATCCCCGGACCGACAGAAGTAAGGGAAGACGTCCGGAAAGCTATGGATTTTCCGATGTTTGGGCACAGAATGCCCGAGACCTCGGAATTGATGGATCAAACCGTTACAAAACTACAAAAAGTCCTTTTCACGGACAATTTTATCATTATAGGGACCTGCTCCGGAACCGGTTTGATGGAAGCCGGAGTAAGAAATTGCGTAAAGAAAAAAGCGCTCCATTCGGTTTGCGGGGCTTTCGGAAACAGGTGGGCATCTATATCAAAAAGCTGCAAGAAAGAATATGAAGTTTTAGAATATGACTGGGGCAAAGCTATTTCCCCCGAAGATATAGACAACAAATTAAAAACAGGAGAATTTGATACAGTATTCATAACCCATAATGAAACTTCAACCGGTCTAATGAATCCCCTGAAAGAAGTGGCAGAAATTGTAAAAAAATACCCCGATGTTCTTTTATGCGTCGACGCAGTGTCTTCAATGGCTGGAGCTGAAATAAGAGTCGATGATTGGGATATCGATTATGTTGTCGCGTCATCTCAAAAATGTTTTGCTCTTCCCCCGGGAATCGCGGTCGCTTCTGTAAGTGAAAAAGCAATGAAGAGGTCAGAGGAAGTCGACGATAAAGGGCTTTATTTTGATTTTCTCCAATACAAGAAATACTGGGATAAGGCGAAACAACCTTCTATAACAGCAGCTCTCAACTTAATAGCCGCGCTAAACTACCAGTTGGACAAAATAGTAAACCAGGAAGGAGTAGAAAACCGCTTTAAAAGACACAAAGAGATGGCTTCGATAGTACAGAACTGGGCGAGAAAAAACTTCGCGCTTTTCGCGGACGGAAAACATCTTTCTCCCACAGTAACCTGTATAGAGAATACCAAAGGAATTTCAATTAAAGACCTGAATAAAGAATTATCCGAAAGAGGAGCTTTTATATCCAACGGTTACGGTGCTTTAAAAGAAAAAACATTCAGAATCGCTCACATGGGAGATTTAACCGTCGAAGAAATCAATTGGTTACTGGGAGAAATTGAAGATATAATCGGTTAACAGGAATCCAAAAGGGTAAAAAAGGTCGGGTTTCCCCGACCTTTTTTCATTTAAACTCTTGACATTCAAAACTATTTTTTGTAACATTATTGTTAGGAGGTTCAATGATAAAATTTAATTCATTAAAAGTACAAATCTCTATTCTATTAATTGCCATAATTTTAGCTTTAAACTTATTGACTTTAATATTAGCACACAATATAGTAAAATCGGAATTTAATACTCTTTTAAAAAGTAGAGGTGAGAATATACTAACTTCAATCAATTCTACTTTAGAATTTAGTTTAAATTCTAAAAATTCTTCTTTTCTCGAATCCTCGCTTTCTTCTTTGTCAGAAAGAAAAGACATTTTATATTTAAAAGTATACGATATTTCGGGCGCGGCATTCACTGAAATAGGAAAAATAGAAACAGCCGATACGCTCCCCGCAGAAATCATGAATACGATAAAAGAGGGGAAAACTATTTCTCCGATTAAAGAAATAAATAACCAGAAATTACTCGATTGTTTTTTCCCGGTTTACGGCGGAATGAGAGCGGACAAAATAATCGGTGTCTTCAGAGTAGGAATATCTCTTCAAGAATCTTTTGCGGTTACGAAAAGACTCTCTTCGGCTTTAATTAAGATTCTGCTTGCCATAACGATCGTGGCTCTACTCGCGACTTTAGAACTGTTGAATTACTTTTTCCGTCCCTTAAACAAATTACGCGAGAATTTAAAAAATATCGCGGAAGGAAGAGCCGATACTCATGTTAGAATATCCGAAAAGTTTTTGACCGCGGAAAGCAAAGAACTCGCGGCTTCATTCAACCAGTTTGTGGATAAATTAGAAAAAGATAAAGACGCGATTCGCCAGGTAGCCGAGAGGATATCCGCCCAGGCAGAAGAGTTATCCGCTTCCGCGGAGGAAATGACAGCTTCTTCCGAGGAGGTTTCTTCCACTATGGAACAGATTGCTCACGCTTCTGAAAAACAGGCGCAGGAATCTCAAATCGCGTCGGGTATGTCTCAAAAAGCCCTTACGGTTGTTCGTCAATCTCTGGACTCCGCGCAGGAAACTTTAAGCTCTTCGGAAAATATCTCGGAACTTTCCGCGAAAGGAAAAAAATCCTCGGAGGCGGTCAGGGTCGCTATGGATAACGTAACAAACACGATTCACGAACTGGAAGAAGTTATTCAGGGAATAGCGAGATATTCGGAAGAAATTCTCGGGATAACGGAAAAAGTGAGGGAAATCAGCAAAAGGACAAACATACTCGCTCTCAACGCGACCATAGAAGCCACAAAAGCCGGAGAGACGGGGAGGGGGTTCGCGGTTGTAGCCGACGAAATAAGAAAATTAGCAAATCAATCTTCCGAAGCCACAAGAGTAATCTCGGAAATCACTAATGAAATTTCCGGCGTTATAAATCTGGTAACGCAAAAAACTCAGGAAACAGTGGAAGAAGTCGACAAGGGGAAAGAAACCTCCTTGAAATCAGCCGACTTTTTAAAGGATATCGCGGCTGAGATAAACCATATTACAAAAAGAATCAGGCAAATTGCCGAAATCAACAAAAGGGGAGAAGAAGAAGTCAACACGATAACCGAAGCTCTCGAAAATATCGCGGCGATAGCAGAAGAGAATGCCGCTTCTTCAGAAGAATTGTCCGCGGCCATAGAAGAATTATCCGCTTCAGTAGAAGAACTATCGACTACTTCGCAGGAAACAGCAGAGATTGCCGAAAACCTTCATAAAATCACCAGCGGCTAAAACAATCAAGAAATGGGCATAATTTATACATCAGTCTCAGGCATTTTTCTTTATTCCCTTATAGTTTTTATAACAAAAAACCAGGGAGAAAAAGTCAAAAGAATAATTTACTATTCCGTTCTACCTCTCTGTTTAATGCTTACAAGTTTTGTCTTTCACAAAACGGGAATGTTAACAAAGGAGTATTTTAAGGGAATAAACTTCTTTGCGCTCTACGCATTCATTTTCTTTTTTTCTCTGGCTCTGTTAATAAATTTCCGCAAAGAGCGAAGATTTCTACGATTTATTATAATTCTCGGCATCATTGTTATAGCAATTGCGACCGCACATAAAACAGGATATATTAATAATATATTTCTTTTCCTTTTTACTCCAAGGATTAATATAGGCGATAAAAAAATTAGCCTTAACGGATTTATCGTAGCGATACTTATTTTTTATCTCTCTTTTAGATTCTCCAAAGTTTTAGAAACAACCGCCAAGTCGCGTCTCGAGAGAGTGCCTTTCCTCGACTCCACAAGAACCAACACTATCTCGTTGTTATTGAGATATTCTATTATAATAATCGGTGTTCTTGTAGCCTTTTCTGTCGTAAATATCGATTTTACCACTCTTAAGGTATTAATAGGCGCCTTAGGTGTGGGTATCGGTTTTGGTCTTCGTGAAATAGTAAACAATCTCATAAGCGGATTTATACTGCTTTCGGACAAAACAATAGTTCATAACGACCTTATTGAAGTCAATGGTTTGTTGGGCAGAGTAGAAACTGTGGGAATCAGAACAACGATAATAAAAACTTTCAACAACGTCGAAGTTATAGTTCCGAACACAAATCTTGTCAACAATGAATTGATAAACTACACGCATTCGGATCCGGTAATAAGGATAGATATCCCTATCGGAGTGTCTTACAAGTCCGATCCCTTTAAAGTTAGAGATTTTTTGATTGAAAACTTATCCAAACTCGAAAACATATTAAAAAGTCCGGAAGTTACTATTTATTTTACTGACTTCGGCGAAAGTTCTCTTAATTTCCAAGTTTCGGTCTGGACAGATAATGCCTTAAAAAAGAAAGAAATTGAAAGCGAGATCCGTTACTCGATATGGAAAACCTTAAAAGAAAATCATATCGAAATTCCCTTCCCACAATTAGACATACATGTTAAAGAAAATCAGGATAAGGAAAAGAGTTGACCAATCGTAATAAAAAATTTTTCCATTCTATTTTTTTGTTATCTGATTCCAAATCCATCTCGCGTTATTTTTTAGACTTTCTAAATCTCCGTCATTTTCTATTATAAAATCCGAATATTTTACGAAAAGCAGACTATCACCCTGGGAAGCAAGTCTGCCTTTTATAATTTCTTCACTTATTCCCTTATCTTTTAATCTTTTCTTCTTGTCTTCAACAGATGAAATTAAAAGGACAATATAATCAAACCAGCTCTCTATTTTCCATTCAAAAATTAGGGCACCGTCTACAACAACTATTTTTTCGTCTGCCGTTTTTATAGCTTTACGAAGCTTTTCAAGAAGTTCGGGGTGAACTATTTGATTGAAAACTTTGAGTTTGTCTCTATTCCCAAAAACAACGGCTCCGAGTCTTTCCCTGTTTACTTTACCGTTGTCTACTACTTCTACAAATTTCTGTTTAATCGTTTCAATTATTCGAGGTTCTTGTAAAACCTCCCATCCCAATTCATCGCATAAGATTAGACGCGCGCCCCATTTTTTAAAAAGTCCGCAAACTACAGTTTTACCCGTGCCTGTATTCCCCGTTACGCCGATAACCATTTAAAAAGGTAACCCTAAATGAAAATCGTAATAAGTATCCGGGTAGATTGTGTTTAAATCGGTCCTTTTGGAGATGTCAAAATTTAATATGGTTATTCCCAAATTAAGCCTGAATTCCACACCAAAAGACATAATCGGATCAACAAGTTTTATCCAGTTATTCTCGATAGTAAAAAACTCTATATCACTGTAATTATCGGCGGCGACTCCTATGTCTGTAAACAGCGCGCCTTCTATACCCCGAAGAGATATGGGAGGAAAGCCCAGATCCAATCTTTTGATTAAAGGTAATCTTAACTCCAAACTGAATAGACCCGCGGTAGTACCGATCTGAGTGTTATAATCGTAGCCTCTAACCGTACGACCTCCACCTATTCCGACAGTACCGAAATCTTGACTATCCCTTCCCCAACTGTGCAATAAATACAGACGCATAGCAAAGCTATAATCACCTGTTAAATAAAAATAATTCCTGAGGTCCGTCGAGACTGTATTTATATCCCAAAAGCTATCACCTGAAACCAGCGGTCTGCTGTATGATATTCTCCCTCTGAAACCCTTAATCGGATTCATATAACCCCAAACGGCATTATCCCGAATAAAAGACACATTGCCCAAGAAACCCATATAAGGAAGTTCGGTAACATCTCTTCTTTGCCAAGTCTGACTCTCTGGGTCAGGAACCCATAAATCTCCCGCAAGATAATAGGAGCTTAATCCAAGTTCTACTCTTTTGAATTTATCAAAGGGGAAAATCACATCCGTATTTACATTCCAGATATCTCCCGCCACAACTCCCTGGCTAACCGAATAAAGCCCTCTCTGTCTTACCAAAGAGGTGGCAAGATCGATTCTGTGTTTAAGATATAAGTATGTTATATAGAAACTACTCTCGGTAAGATCAGTATTGTTGAATTGGGCGTAAACCTGATGGTTCCCAAGCATATCGCTCATTCCCACATTTACGTAGCCGTAAACGCCGTAGTCCGAATAATACCCGAGTGTTCCGAAAAAGTAATCGAAACCGAACTGGAGAGGAGCGTGTTCGTCTTCCTTCATCCGGTCTGAAGCGGCAAGATTGACTTTTATTTCTTCCTCTTTATCTAATTCTCTGGGTGGATTTGGTTCTTTTTCATTCAGGTCATCAACCGAATCAATAAAATATATATCCCAGCCGAGATCCGCATATATGGAAACGGCTACATGACCGTAATCGGATATAGAAAAATCATCTACCGATCCTATAATATCGGTAAACTGCCTAACTCTTCCCGAATCCGACTCTAACTTGTACAGGTTTTTGCTTCCGTCTCTGTAAGAGATAAAATAAACTTCAGAATCATAAACCTCAGGAGCTATGATCTGTTCGCCAAAGGACAGATATTTTCTAATATTGCCCTTTAGATCCGTAACATATAAAACAGTTGTATTGTAATCCCACTCTTCGAATTCAGGTCTATCACTCACGAACAACAAAGAATCCCCCTTCCACGCGGGGTAATTATCCGAATATCTGTCGTGGGTTACGTTCACCAGGTTCTCTTTATCTAAATCGTACAAGTAAATATCGGAAGAGCCGTTCTTCAAACCGACGAAAGCTATCCTCTTTCCGTCAGGAGAGAATTCAGGCCATTTGATCCGGTCCAATTCCAACTCTATTTTTTTAAAAATCTTTTTATTTCGTATGTTTAAAAGATAAAGAGCATCTCTCCCTTTAGTCATGGCAGGAAAAGCGACTATTTCTCCGTCGGGAGAAAAACCGGCGTGCCCATCCATCAAATGAAGGGATTCATACATCGGAGTATTCCCTCCTGAGACCAATAGCCCCAGGTCTTCTTTTGTAAGAGAAGAAACAAGTCTAATTTGAACCTCTCCCACTTCATCGGTAAAATACAAAATTTTATCGCCTTCAGGAGAAACTGCGGGAGCGTAGTTATATAGATCTTCAAATCCACTGTGAGTCGCAATAGGTCTTGCTATTTCTTCTACGTATTGCTTACCTTCTATAATGGGCCAATATTTCTTTTTCAATTCCTTTGTCCAGTCTGAATTCAAACGTTTTATATCGATACCTAAAACACTATTCAATGCACCTTCGAAAGAATTAGCTACTTTAAGCTTACCCATTAATTCCCCTATCTTTTCCTCACCGTATGTTTCTCTTATATAATACAGAATAGATTGACCTTCTTTGTATATTGGATACCCTCCTATACTACTCAATTGGGATATCGTAAATAAGCGATTGTTTAAAACAGCATCTTTTATATATGTTTCGGCACTTTGATCCCATCCCGAGGATTCCAACTCCGCCATACCTTCAATAAACCAGAGAGGGGGAGCATTGGCAGTTATAGCTCTTTTAATCGCGTTCATACCTGTGCCATAAAGAATACGATATTGAAAAATGTGCACCAGCTCATGATGTAAAACGTGTCTGAAATCAGAGTAAGACCCCGTAAAAGGAATTACTATACGATTTTTGAAAATCTCGGCGAATCCCCCTACTCCTTCCGGGATTCTGTCCAGAATAACATTTGTCCCCTGAAAATCAGTTTGAGATTGATACAGAATTATAGGAATGGGTTCTTCGTTTTTTCTTTCTTTATAATTAAATCTGTTCTTAAGCCTGCTGTAACTTTCTTCCAAAACATCCGCGGCAAAGGGAACCAGAACTTTTTCTGTTTTATAATAATATATATCAAAATGCTCTGTTTTATGCATTAGCCATTCATACGATTTGTACTGTATCTTATTTTGTTCAAAATAGAATTGAGACGTTAACAGCAGAAAAAAAATCATATTAGTCCTCCGATTATGAAACCTATTAAAAGCCCACCCGCAAATGTCCAGGCAAGCAATTTTGTATCCATTATTTCTTTTTTATACCCCATTTTAATTGCCACAAAAGCCAAAAGGTTACCAATACCATTTACAAGGAAAAGCAAAGGAAGAGCCAGGAATCTCACGATAACGCCACCCACCACAGGGATTCCGCTTAAAAGAGAAACCAGACTCGACCATCCCTGAGACACCAACCCAAAAAGAAAAACTCCTATCCCTACAATTCTTTTATCCCATCTGAAGTAGGCTCCAAGAGCTATTATAATACCGGTCGCTAAAAACAATATAAGTACCTGAAGAAATCTTTTTGTAGAAGATTCCGACTCCTCCAGAGAGATATCGTCTTTTAGCTTTTCTAAATCCTTATCTTTTTTGTTGTCCTTTATATCTTTTTTCAAACCCAATCACCAAATTTTAACAATATTTCTTCATAATACATTAGACCCGAAAAATATGTGTGCGGTTCCATTTTTTTAGTACTTCCTTAATGTTTTTCAGTTATTTCATCAACCACAATTTTCGATCAAGAGTTCGGTATTGAATCGCCTCTGCTATATGTTGCGCTTTTATATTTTCTTCTCCCTCCAGGTCGGAAATAGTTCTTGCCATTTTCAAAATTCTATCCACGGCTCTCGCGGAAAAACCG
>CAZVXD010000066.1:1728-11374 GCA_964631335.1 uncultured bacterium | reverse complement strand
AAAAATAGGACATTTATTTTTGAAAAAACATGTGACATATTGCATAAAAATAACAGGGTCTTTTTCTTTGCCGGCAGATGGCAAAATTCATGGTTCTCGGATTACTTTATAAAAATGAGGGCATTTTTCAGGAATGACAGGTATAAGCCGGCGTCCGGCAGCGGACATTTTTCTCCTCCGGAGGCTTATCGAGGATAGGGCAGGAGAAAATAAAACAGATAACTCTTTCGCCTGAAATTCAAAATATTTTGCATGATGACGGCGAACAGTTTGTGTTATTCGGATAGTTCATGAAAATTAAGGGTTTTAGGCTTTTGAGGACGCGCGCAAAAACCCAAAAAAAGCTTTTTTTACTAATTCAAAGGGACCGTTTCTTAAACATTTTACCCTTGACAAAAAATTTTCTTTGTTTATAATACTAACTATATTTGAGTATGATTTGGGTAAGGCTAAAGATTGGAAATGGGTAAGGATAAGGAGGGGTATTTGGGGGTATTAGTATTAAGTTTTAGATTTTAGTTTTCAGGGGGTTGTAAGATAAAGTTGAGTTTTTGTTTCGCAAAGAGTATATTTCAAATAGAGAAAAGTGATTGTGTCAGATGTTTTTCGTCATGTCGGTATTCTTTTTTAAATACGTTTGTTAACCCTAACGAAAGGAGGCTTTAATGAAAAGTACGAGAAGGGGAGGAGGTTTATTACCCAGATGGATTATATCAGGAGGTTTTGTTCTTTTGTTTTTGCTTGCCGTTAGTCCGGATGCGGAAGCGGCTGTAACCGGTAAAATAACGGGCGTTGTTCTGGACGCGAATACAGGCGAGCCCCTGCCGGGATCCAATGTGGTTCTGGAGGGAACCGACATGGGCGCCGCGGCGGATCCGGATGGATATTTTTTCATAATAAGAATATCTCCGGGTACCTATAATGTCCAGGCGAGGATGATGGGTTATGAAAGTGTGACCCAAACGGGTGTCGAAGTAAGTTCGGACCACACGACCCGGCTTACCTTCAGATTGAGCCCCTCTGTTATCCCGGGTGAAGGTATTACTGTATCGGCTGCAGCTGAGATAATAAAGATGGACCTTTCGTCGTCGGCTGTTTCCGCGAAGAGCGACGAAATAGATGTTGTCCCGTTTGTCGATGAAATTGGTGATTATATCAACAGACAGGCTGGAATTAAAGGTTGGAACGTTCGAGGAGGAAGTCTGGATCAGGTCGGTTTTTCTACGGACGGTTTAAATCTGGTAGATGGAAGAACCAACAATCCTGCTTTGATGCCGCCGCTAAGCATGGTGAGAGAACTCAATGTGATTAAAGGCGGTTTTGCTGCCGAATACGGAAATCTTCGTTCGGGTTTAATCAACATTGTTACCAGAGACCCTTCCGATACTTATCACGGCTCATTGAATTTCCGTTATATTCCGGCGCATTTAAAGCATCGTGGTCCTACCGTTTATGACACAACCCATTATTGGGTCGGATCATATGTTTTGGAACAGGATAGCCTTTGTTGGCTTGGGACAGCGGTAATGACGCGAAAAGCTAATGCCGCGCTTGCGGCTGGCGATACGGCTTCATACGAGCATTATAATAATATTGTTAAAAATAATATAAAATTTGGCGGATGGTTGAGGATGGCTAGAAGGGATCCTGATAGTGCCGCGAAACTGCGAGAGCAATTTATCTGGACCCACATGCTTCAGGGGGCTGATGAGTTAACACCGGCGGGATATGAGGGAGAACCGAGAGTTGGGGAATACGGAGAAAATCCTGATTGGAACGTTGACGCGGGTTTTGGAGGCCCTGTTCCCGTTATTGGTGAATATCTGGGAGATCTGGGTTTTTATGTTGCTCACAGGCAGGACAGAGAGGCTTTTGCTCTTCCCGCGAGTCGAGAATTTTATGAGGAAGGAAATACTATGCTGAAGCTGGTTACTCATCTCGGACAGTCGATAAAGTTAACTTATCAAATGATGTATGGTAAGCAAAAAACTTTGTCGGCGAGTTCTAATGGTGAGCTTGGGGCAGAGGGGCATCCTTATGGTCTCAATTTAGCGGATGGTGATCTTGGCACTCAGTTCGTGGATTTTGTGCAGGGTACAGGTTATGTAAGCGGAGCGGGCGGAATTTATGTGGCAGGTGGCGGTGATGTGTTTAGAAGTGAGCTGGTTACTAACCATGCCGCTTATTCTCCCGTTTTTATTCCCTGGTATGATATATCTAATAATATGCAGGGTATAACTTTTGATCACGCGTTAAGTGAAAAAACTTTTTATACGGTTAGAGTTTCTTATTTAAACAATAAAAGATACTGCAGCGCTTATGAAACATTCGATTCGAGAGATACAGCAACAACATATACACTGCCGAATGGTTCGGAAGTTACTGAAATTCCTTACGGATATTATTTGGAGTCGGCGGATATTCAGGTAGACGGAGTCTGGATGGGCGCGCACTGCGCGGGAGCTGTAGACAGCTCTGAATCCAATACCTTTGATTTTAAAGTCGATTTGACCAGTCAGCTTAATCCTCACAATGAAGTAAAAGTAGGTCTTGAATACAACTTAGCCGATATGCATACTCGCTACGAAAAAAACAGATGGGAGTCTACTCATGAGAATTGGGTTGTGGATTGGGAAGCCAGCCCAATGCGCGGAGGAGCGTACATACAGGACAAAATCGAATTTGAAGGGATTATTGCCAATGTGGGTTTCAGGGCCGATTGGAACATTCCCAATATGGATTGGTTCGATGTGGATACTTTTGCTTATAACTATTACTTGACTAAGGTAGCTAAGACCAGTTTAGGAGAAGAAGGTATCCTTGAATTAGGTAAAACAGAACCGACGAGCGGTCATCTAAAGATATCTCCGCGTGTCGGTATTTCGCACCCCATATCCGAAAATGCTAAATTGTATTTTAACTACGGCGATTTTTATTCTCTGCCCGCTTCGTACAATATGTATCAGATTTTCTGGGCTCCGGAGCGTTACGGAATAAGATATCTAGGCAATCCCGAATTGGATTGGGCTTTGACAAGAGCTTACGAATTGGGGACAGACTGGAATATAGGGAATTTGTTCAGACTTCACCTCGCGGGTTATTATAAAGATGTAAGAAATCAGGCTCTGGCGATAGAATATATAGGTTACGATAACGATCCGCAGTATAAAAGGCCCGAGAACTTGAGTGTCGAAGATATTCGCGGTATCGATTTCAGGATAAGTAAGGATTTCGGTAATTGGGTGAGAGGCTGGTTGAACTATGATTATAGAGTAGAGGCTAATAGTAGATTGGGAAAGGAAACACGCTACCAGAGTTTGCTTGATGAAGCAACCACAGGAGCATGGGATACTCTGGAATATCACTTCCGAGCTCAACCTATAATGGAAGCCAATATTCAGTTCCTGACCCCGGGAGATTTAGGCCCGGTTCTGGGTAATATTTCTTTGAGCTTTAATTACACATGGGAAGCCGGAGATTATACGACATATGATCCGCTGGAGAGAGATTTGTATTTGAATATGCAGTGGAAGGCTTATACTAATGTTCAGGCGAGACTCCAGAAAGCAATAAGTTTTGCAGGGGTGAAACTGAGTGTTTTCGGCGAGGTTAACAATCTTTTTGATTGGAAATATCTGGACAGGTCGTCCGGTTGTTTCTATGATCAGGATGATGAGGATAAGTATAAGACATCTTTGCATCTGCCAATTTTCGGAGAAGAAGGTTATGAAGAATTGGGAGTAGAGGGAAACGACCAGTTGGGTGAAGTCAGCAGTGAAGAGAAGCCTTATATAGACGATCCGGCTCTGACGCATCTTGCATTTCACAATCCTCGATATTTCGTTTTCGGAGTCAAAGTTGATTTTTAATATCAACCAAGAGGTAAGGAGGAAATAACAATGAAGAAGTTTTGTTTTTTAATTTTAATTTTCGTGCTCGCCACTTCACTTATCTCGCTCCCGGTTCTGGGCGATATGAAGTGGATTCGTCAATCTGAAATACAACCTAAGATTACAGATGCCGGAGACCAGAGCGAAATCAGCTTCGGAGATTTTGATTGTACCTGGTATTTCGACGGAGCTATGGATGAAAACGAGGCGTACCAGGATGGATGGGTGCGCAGCTGGCTCCGAAACGCTGGGTCCAGGTTTGGCTGCAGAAATTGGTATGATCCTGAAACAGATCATATTTATCCCGTTAAATTAGGCGGAGCCCCTTACGGGACGCCTGATTTGAGCAGGGTTCAATTCGCTGTGCCCGATTCGCTTGGGTTTACTATACATAAGTACCACAAATATCAACCTCCGGCTGTCATATCCAATAGGCTTCATCTGGAAAGACCTTTTCCGAGATTGGGAGATCATTATGCTCCTGATAAAGTCTGGGGGACTGCCGATGTAATGGTGGAATCTCACGCCAGAAACTGGCTTGGATTGGATATATATCAGAGAGTTCTGATATGGGTTTCCAAACATCATAATCAGTATGTGGTTTATGACTGGACTATTGTTAATTCAGGAAATATAGATTTAGACGATGAAATAGAGCGTGAAGGGTATTCTTTAGACAGTTTGTATTTTTTGAGGCAGATCGAATTATTCCCCAACAATCAGACTGAGACAAAGTCCGAATGGTATACATGGGTTGGAGTATATCCGGATTGGGATGAACCCAGAGATTCGGTGCGCTGTTTGATTTCATATCCGGCTATAGAGTGGGAGAGATCCGGAGGAGCGCCCTGGAAGGGAGATCCTCTCGGTTGTTACCTCTGGGAGCGTGAATATCTGGATGATGCCAGTTCCGGAGGAGATGCTATGCTCTATGTGCCGCAGATAACTGCCGAAGGAAAGCCTTTGAAGCCGATAGGTCCGGGACCGGAAGCGGTTAACGGAAATCCTGCGAATTATCCGGAAACCGACGACGTTACTCAGCCGAAATCTCATGGTATGTGGGGTCCGGATGATTTTGAATTTAAACATAACTCCGGTATAAGAGCCGAGGAAGAATGGTCTATGGTGTATAATTCCATGATATACGGAGAAAAGGGAGATCCCGAGTATGATCCTTATGTTGAATATATGACAGGGACATATCCGAATACTTATCATCCGGTGCCCAGTGATTTGAGAGGATACGCGAGATGGAATGATTTAAACCAGAATGGACGAATTTTCTGGCATGGTCTCGGTCAGGCGGGCATGGGGCCTTTTGATTTAGATTATGGTGATTCCATACGTATAGTCTGGGCTCAGTGCGGAGGTCGTCTTAATCCTCAAGACGCCTGGGAAATAGGACAGGCGTGGAGAGATAGTTCGATAACATTTGTTACCGGGAGCGGAGACACTCTGGATATAAATGATATAAGCCTTACAGCTCCGCATTTGCCAAACCAGGAAGACACGATTCATATTCCTCCTGTGTACAGAAATCATCCCGAGCGCTGGCAAGATGAGGGATACGCGAGCGATCGAGCCAATTTAATTAAGGATATGTGGGTATATTCTACGGTCGACTCGGTTGTAAGACACGCTATAAACGCGCAGTGGAACTTTGATCACAATTATGATATTCCTACGCCGCCGCCGCCGCCGTCGATCGAAGTTGCCTCGGGCGCGGATCAAATCGTCATTCACTGGTGGTACGACCATCCGGATGATATTCCCGGTGATCTGGCTGGATTTAAAGTATACCGTTCAATGGGTAACGCTGGTGCAGGTCCTCTAATTCAGAATACCGGTGTTATAGGTGAGTGGGAAATGATATACGAAGCGGGAGAAGGAGAAAACTCTTTTAGTGATACAACAGCCGTACGCGGGGAAGATTACTTCTACTATGTCGCCGCCTTCGATGACGGAACTCATCCTGAAGCGGAAGACCCCAATGGTGTAACGGGTACTGCCGAATCTCTTGAGAGCGGAAGGTGGCAGAATTATACATATGGAGTGGTAGGTGCCGCTTCCTTAAAAAGGTCTACAGGGGAAAGTTTATCCGATATTAGAGTTGTCCCCAATCCTTATAATGTTGCTTCGAAGAATATGATGTACGGAGGAGCGGAATCAGATCCTAAAACCAGAGATAAAATTAATTTCTTTAATTTACCCGGGGATTGTACAATATATATTTACACCTTTACGGGAGATCTGGTAAAGACTATCGTGCATGAAGACGGTTCGGGGGATGAGGCATGGACGAATCCGACCGGAGAGCAGTATCAGGTAACCGAATCCGGTCAACACATTTCGAGTGGCCTCTATATAGCTCATATTGTGGATAATGAAACTGAAGAGAGTATAAACATTAAGTTTGTCATAATAAGGTAGGAGGAAAGATGAGAAAGCTTGTAATATTACTTCATTTAATACTCTTAATCCCCGGTTATTATTTATACGGACAGGATGAGAAGTCTGCGCAGGCGGGTTTTAAATTTATGGATGTCGAGGTGGGTGCCAGAGCTTCGGGAATGGGAGAGGCGTTTTCATTTATCGGAGACGACGCGAATGCGATTTTTTATAATCCCGCGGGGATAGCTCAACTCGAGGATAAGAAATTCGATTTGATGGTCAGCAGGGTTGATTGGATCGCGGAAACCTCGGTGATTGCTATTGGTCTTGTGGCGAATCTTGATGTTTTCGGTAATGTCGGTTTCAGTCTGCTCAGCACAGATTACGGAGAAATAATTCCTACCATGATCGACCCGAACACACCGGCGGGATATGTGGAAATAGAGGAAGATTTCAATATGGGAGCTTACGCGGCGGGCATTACATACGCCAGGAGGCTAACCGATAAGTTTATGATCGGGGGTAACCTGAGGTATTCTTTTGAGCATTTAGGCTTGTCTCCGTTTAAGGAATCCGCAGAAAGTGATTCCATCTGGTACGAAGAAAACGAGACAGGCGCGATGGTTTTCGACATAGGTACTATTTTTTACCCCGGTTTTAAAAGCCTGAGAATAGGGATGTCTATCGTTAATTTTGCTACCGCTCAACAGTATGAGTATGATGAAGGCGGAACCAGTTCGTTCGAATTGCCTGTAACTTTTAAAATGGGAGGAGCGATGGATATTCTGGATTTGTTTGGGGAATATCCTGATTATTCTCTCCTTGTGGATGTCGAACTCATTCATCCCCGTGATTTCTCGAAGAGATATCATATGGGTTGTGAATTAGGTTTATTAAAAATACTCAAACTTAGAGCGGGTTATAAGTTCGGCTACGATGAAGAAGGAATGGCTTTTGGCGCTGGTGTAAATACCGGCAATATTAAACTCGATTACGCATACAGTGAATTCGGCGTTTTTGATTTCGTGAACAGGGTATCATTCGGGGTTTCGTTCTGAGAAAATAAAGAGAAGAGAGAGCTAAGGAAGGCGATAGGCTTTTATCTTAAATAGTCTATCGCTTTCTTTTCTTTTGGAAAGGACTTGCAATCTACTTTTTCTTTATTATATAATAGTTAAAAAATCGGAGGGAAAATGAAGTCTTTTTTGTTGATTTTTATTTCTATTTTAACTGTTTCATGGATAAACGGATGCGAGAGAAATGGAGAAAAAGATAAGTATTACCGTACGGTTATCATAGATGGCAGTTACGCTATTAAGGGAAGATATCCTTTAACTGCCGATAAAGGTAAAAAATGTGAGTCCTATCGTTTCTCATATAATAATGGAGAACTTGTTAGAGTGGATCATTTGTTGGGGGGAGAACTTAAAGAAGGGTCTTTTTTCGGAAGTGATGTCGCCCGCGTGAAGATAAAACAATTTGAAACATATGAGAAGATGACATATTTCGACGCGAATGATTCGCCGGTTATGAACGAGGATGGTGCTTATTCTATAAGTATACGATTCGACGGAGATAATCATCCGGTTGCCAGGTTGAATTACGATAGATTCGGAGGGTTTGCCGAGGACAATTACGGTGTGGCGCAGTACTCGTGGACAACCGATGAAGAAAGACTTATAATAGAGGTCGTTTTTTATGATTTTTTGGGTAAAAGGATCACGTTAGATGACGGCGGGTTTAAAACAAAATTTAAATATGATGAAAAAGGGAATATGATCGAACAGAGTTATTTCGATTCAACGGGAAAGCTGAAAGAGAATAAAAAGGGTGTTGCCGTATTGCGCCGAAAATTTGATAATAATGGTAATGTAATCGAGGTAGGATACTTCGATGAGGATGATAAATTAACGGAATTAAACAACGGAGTCGCGATAGAGCAGCAAGAATTCGATGAATACGGGAATATAATCGAAACCAGATATTTGGGAAAAGACGAAAAACTGAAAGAAAACAATATGGGTGTCGCTATGGTTAAATGTGATTTTGACGATTGCGGAAATATTATCGAACAGAAATATTATGATTTATCGGGCGATCTTACGGAGGGTAAATTTTACGGATTCGCTATAAGACAATGGGATTACGACGAGAAAAGCAGAGTTACGGAAACCCGATTTCTGGGCATAGATGGTGAGTTGAAAAACGTTATAAACGAAGAGGCGGCAGTTTTGCGTATGAAGTACGACGAAAACGGGAATCTCGAAGAAGTCCTGCGTTTTGACAAAGAAGGAAACCCTGTGGAGGATAGCTTAACGAGCGTACCTTAATATTAATTCTTTGGATCCAAGTTTAATGGTCGAATTGTTGAATGGTTAAAACAACAATATTTTCTACATGTTCTACATGTGAGAAAAAGGGCTTACGGCTTTTGGCTGTCGGCTCACGGCAAAAAATATTTGTGTGATTTGTTGTTTCTTTGTGTCTTTGTCTAAAGGAATAATTTTATTTTTATTGACAAATCGGGATTTTTTTTTAATATTAAACAGGTAATGATTTATGTCGTCCGATAAAGAATCGAAAGAAGTTACAAGAGGGATACCTGTTCTTAACGTCGAGGGTGATTGTATAGCCCGCGCCTGGGAGAATTCTCTTATTTCTCTTTACGAGAATGGTTGTAATATAAAGACTCAGTATGATAAGTCCGATGATCCTCCCAGTAAAGACGCTACCATGATTATTACGGTTAAAGATCCGCTTAGTGAACCCATGCTTCACAAGGATTTCCCCGCGGGAATAGAATTTCTACAGGAGTATGTGATGGAAGTGTGCGAAGGTATTAAAGATCACCTCGTGCGTGATCCAAACGACCCTGAAGATACGCGTTGGGAATACACATATCATCAAAGATTATTCGCGTACGAAGCCCCCGGTATAAAACCTCTTGACCAGGTCGAGATTATGTGTGAGAAACTGGCTGATAAGCCTTATACGAGAAGAGCTCAGGCGATTACCTGGAAGGTTTGGGAAGATAATGATTGTTACGACCCGGCCTGTCTTCAGAGTCTCTGGTGCAGGATTACAGAAGAAAAAGGGGATTCCTTGTTAAACATGAATGTGCGGTTCCGCTCCAATGACGCTTACAAAGCAGCTTTTATGAACATATTCGCGCTGGTTCAATTGCAGATCAAAATCGCGAAACGAATTTCGGAGATTTCGGGAAAGGAAATCAAAGTGGGAAGATACTGTCATATTGCAGACAGTTACCATCTTTACGGTTCTTACTTTGAAGAATTTAAAGGCCGTTTCCTGGGAGCTCTCGAAAAACGTACTTTCGAAGGACGCACGATGCGTTATGAGGATTT
>CAZVXD010000066.1:0-1628 GCA_964631335.1 uncultured bacterium | reverse complement strand
TTTGAAATTGGAACCGTTTCAGGGTTTGTAAGGTCATATTTATAAAAGGAGAGTTGGATACATGAAGAAAAGTTTATTTTTTATATTTATTTTAATTGTATTTCCGTTTTTTGTGGATTGTAATCGTGCTCCTTCGGAAACGGAATCGAGGAATCCGCATACCAGACATAGTAAGTTTCATCGTGATCATAGTAAAATTGATAGAATGGCTGACGATCTCGATTTATCGGAAGAGCAGCTCGAGCAGTTGAAAAAATTAGAGAAGGAAATATACGAAAAGCGCATCGAAATGAGGCGAGATAGAGAAAGAAGAGACAGTATTAAGGCTAGGATTGTCGAAATGATAAGGCTCGATTCTCTGTCAAAAGAAGAAATTTCTCAATTTATGGAAGAATTGCATTCAGCTTCTGAAGAGCGGAGAGCGGAAATAGATAAGTTTACGGCGGAAAAATTGGCTAAAATGCACGCTATTCTCACAAAGGATCAGCGCGAAAGGCTGGCTAAAAAAATCGAGGAATTCGAACCCAGGCGAGACTTCGAACCGGGAAAAGATAAAGAATAGGATATGGATCAGGAGGCTTTTGCCTCTATTGTAGAGGAAACAAAAGGGTTCGTTTTAAAGGCTATCAGGAAGAGTTTATTTTCCGAATACTATTACGCGATAGATGATGTGGTTCAGGAAACTTATATAAGAGCTTACCGCAGCTTGGTTAAGAATAAATTCAGAGAGAACGCGAAATTATCTTCATGGTTATACACGATCGCCAGGAATGAGTCGATAAGAATGAATAAAAAATTAAAAGCCGGAGAAAGAAGAAGAGAAAAATATGTCGAAAAGAATATTGAATATTTAAAAGACAATGAAACTAACAGTATAGAGGAGAAAGTTGAAAAGGATGATTTGCTCGAGAAACTTAACGGAGCAGTGGAAAAGCTCCCGGAGAAATACGGTAAGGTGATCGATTTGTATATAAAAGGTTTTAATGAAAAGCAAATTGCTAAATTTCTTTCGATTTCAAGAGGAACTGTCAAATCGAGAGTTCACAGAGCTAAGGAAAAATTAAAAGAAATTTTTAGCGAGGAGAAAATATATGTATAAATTGGAAAGTGAAATTAACAAAAGGGAGAAAAACAACTCCTGGAGCCAGGAGATAGCAGCGAAGGTTATTTCCGAGAGATCCAGAAGGAGGAAAACGAAGATAACCGTAACCGGTTCTTTGTTCATGGTTTTCTTCATGTTTTTCGTTATTGGATTTAATTTTATCAAAACAGAGACTTCCGGCCCTTCCTGGAGTGATGAGCTTATAGCTTCGGTAGATGAAAACGTTTATCCGAAGTTAATACCTCAGGATATCGACGAATTTATTTCATACTCTTTTAACGGAAAATAGAATCAGCAACGAAGGTTCCGGGATACGAAGAACAATTTATTGTAAAATACAATAATCAATCAATACAAGAAAGTTCTAAATGGACGTTTTTATTCTGTTGCCGGTTTAAATTTTTTTATTTTTGTACTTAGTTAAAACATTTTTTCCTTTATGTCTTTGTGACTTTGTGGCATATTAAAATTTGGAACCGATTTAAGTTTAATTGGGTCATATCTATAAATCGGAGGAAAATATGCA
>CAZVXD010000065.1:0-12125 GCA_964631335.1 uncultured bacterium | reverse complement strand
AAGCCTTTTCAATTTTTTAACTTTCGGTACCTTCCTTTCGGTAATTATTCTTTTCATCGCTGATTTTTTTGGTTTTTTCTTAAATATTAACTTTAATATCTTTAGTAGAATTCTAGCTGCCCTTTTGTTTTTGGCATTATTGATTAATGTAAGGGAGATTAAGAATGTTTTTATTGGTCTTAAAGATTTCAAAAAGTTTATTTTTCTTTCTTTGATTAATCTTTTGTTAATTTCATTGTTTCTCCTGTTTTACCCAATCTTTCGTTTTGGTAGCCCTTTAGTTTGGGAAGATAGGATTGTTAATTTTAGAACTACTCAAAAAATAGAAATAAACCTGGATAAGACTTTAAAACAAACCTTTCAAGCAAAATCAAATAACTTAGGAACGATTGGTTTAAGAATTATTAGCAAAGATATCGTTATTGAAGAAGAGGAAGAGGGAGAAGAAGAGACTATTAACACCGGATTAGAAGAAGATGGAGAAGCAGGCCTAATTCGAGAAATGAATACAGAAGGAGAAGGGGAGTTTGATGAAGAAATATTTTTTAGCGAACCAGAGAGAATCGTTTTTAGAATTAAAGAGGATAAAAAGGAAATAAAAGATTATTTTTACGAAAATACCTATGAACTTAATCAAGATTGGGGAACTGATTACTTTTTATTTGGTTTTCCTATTCAAGGAGATTCTAAAGATAAAAACTATGTTTTTGAAATAGAAAAAATAGAAGAGGGAGAAACTGGCAAAACATTTTTAATAGAACAGAATTCAGATAACAACTTTGATTTTTACCCTAGATATGTTTATTCCTTAAAAGAAATTAAATCAGATTATAATCCAATTTTTTCAAATATTTCCCGCAAAACGAATCAGTTTCTTGAAGAAAAAAGTAATCAATCAAACTTAATTTTTACTTTTCTTTTAGTAGAATTTTTCATCTTTTGTTTTTTAAAAAGAGAAGAAAAACATTTTAAAGAAAAAATCATTCCCTGTCTAGAATATGGTTTTTTAATTGGTCTTTTATTAATAATTATTTCTTCCTCAAAATTTGTTTTTGTTAAACAGCCTGTTTATCTACAGAACATTATTGATTCTCTATCGGGTTACAATTTGTATTTAATTTTACTGACGCTTAGTTTTGGTTTCTTTGCCTACTTTAGGAAAGAAAAAATAAATGGGGAGGTTAAGAAGGAGAGTGAAAGTAGAAAATCTTTAAGTTTTGATAAATGGAATTTGTTAATAATAATTATACTGCTGATTTGTGGTTTTCTATTAAGGATTTGGAATTTAGGTAAGTTAGGTTTTGTTACCGATGAAGCATCAACGGCACAATATGCTTATTATATTAATAAAATCGGTCTCCCTTGTTCTGACGGAATTTGTTATTTGAGGGGTTTACCTTATTTGTATTTTGTTTCAATTTTTACAAAATTATTTGGCGTTACTGAATTTTGGGTTAGATTTCCGGGTGTGATAGTAGGGATATTGACAATTATGGTTTTGATTTGGTTTTTAAGGAAACTAAATATTAATAAAAAAGTGATTCTTCTTACTACTTTTTTACTGGTTTTTTCCGATTGGCATATTATGCTTTCGCGATACGCAAGAATGTATGGGATGATGTTGCTTTTTATGATCCTCGCTTTCATTTTCCTTATAGAATTTATTGAAAAAAATAAGGGGGTAAAACTTATTTATTCTTTCATTTTTGTTATTTTGGCTTTATTAACACATCAATTTGCTATGCTTCTGGTTTTTCTAGTATTTTTCCCGTGGTTCTTTAGAAAAAATAATTACTATAAAGACAAAAGATTTTTATTTTTTATCATTCTAGTTTTTCTTTCTATATTTTTAGCGTTAACAAAATTACCAGGATATATTTATGACCATAATTATTTTGGTTTTTATGATTTTTATCCCGAATATTTAGGAGTAGATAAATGGTGGTTTTTGCAAAATATCCAATTACCCAATTTTATTTATATAGAAAATATGTTTATGTATTTTCCCGTTATTTCTATTTTTACCAGCCTTTTTATAATAAGTAATTTATTCAAACCTAGAAAAGAATTTTTAATTGGTGGCTTTATCTTATTTTCATTTATAGTTTTTTCAATTTATAAAATTGATTATATCTTGAAATATCTCTGGTGGATTTTAGCCTTGATAATACCAGTATTTTCACTTTCAATTTACCCATTTCTAAAAGACAGGAAAATTGTATTTTTAATTGTAATCCTGATAGTTTTAATTCCGTCGCAATTTGGCATCTACCATATTTTGATGAGCGATTATGGCAAAGGGCAAAAAGACTTCCCAACTATCACCCCTAGTCATACGGAAGATTATTATGCAGATGATAAAACCCCAATAATTTTTTTAACTAGATTTTATAAAGAAGGAGATATTATTATTTATGATTATTGGATACAAAATATTTATCTACAGTTATTGTTAAAAAAGCAAGCAGATTATACTGTTAGTCGTCGCACCATAGAAGAAACAATCCAGAAATTTCCTATGTATAAATTTTACAGGGGAGGCAATGTATGGCAAATTACAAAAGATGGCCCAGTAATTATTTCTTCACTCCATGAGTTATTAGAAATTCTGGATGAAAATAAAACAAAGAATGTTTGGTATATTTCTGGAGCAGATTTTGAAGGTAGAAAATATTTATATATTTCTCAAAAAACAATAGATAATTATATACGAGAAAATTATTCGAATAATATTATTTATATTGGTAAAGATAATAATAGCAGGCTCTATTTATTAAATCATATATGAGGAACAACCGATGAAAATTGGGATTTTAACTTATCATAACATTCCTAATTTTGGAGCAAATCTTCAAGCCTATACATCTTTAAAAAATATTTTAAAGTTAGGAATTAATGCGAAAATAATTAACTATTCCTACCAAGATTTAGAAAAAGTTTATGAGAAAGAAGTCCCAGAAGAGCAAATCGATGTGCATAAAAGTTTTATAGATAAAAAATATTTAACAGAGAAATGTAAGGATATTTCAGGCCTCAAGAAAATTCTAACTGATGAAAAATTTACTCACATAATTGTAGGGAGTGATGGGATGATTAGACTGAGAAATAAAGGCACTTCAGATGTTCTTTATCCCAATCCCGCCTGGTTAAATTGGATCCCACCTGACCAAAAAGTAAAAAAGATTTTTTTATCTGTTTCTGCGATGGGTTCTTATTATTTTTTACTCAATCCCATTAAGATATTAAAAATAAGAAAAAACCTTAAAGAGTTTGACATAATAACCGTTAGAGATAGATGGACATATTGGACATTAAGAATAATTGGGATAGGGAAGATTAATCTCAAGATTACACCAGATCCTGTATCAAATCTAAATTCGATTATAGATTTATTAAGGAAAGCTGATAATTATGAAAAGATAATAGGAACAAAAAAATTCGTTTTATTTAGTGGACAAAAAAAGAATTATTCAGAAAAGTGGCTTGCTGCTTTTAAAAAGGTAGTAAATGGAAAGGGATTTTTATTCGGAGAACTTCCAATGCCAGCGGGTTATACTGGATTTAAATCTTTTGATTTTCGGGTTCCAATGCCACTTAGTCCGAGAGATTGGTATTTTTGGATAGTTAATTCAAATGGTTATGTTGGAGAAAGATTTCATGCCCTTGTTTCTTGTGCATATAATAAAAAACGCTTTTTTATGGTTGACATCTATTGCCACAAGTTGTGGAAATATTTAAAATTTCAGTATAAAAGTAAGGTTTATGATTTTTGTAGAAACATTCATCAAACAGAAAATAGGGTTATTAGAGACGATATTTTAAGAGAACCTCCGGAAAGTGTTTTCGAAAAATTAATGACAATGGATTATGCTAAATCTAGAAAATATTTAGAGACTTCAAAAATAGATTTTATAGATATTCTCAAAGAAATTATTTCTTTGAGATAGATAATTCCTTGAATTTGTTAATTTATAATACGAAAGATTTCCTTAGTTTTCCTTCTGTTAGACTTTGCCGCTTTAAAGGAATCAGGTAGATTCCCGACAAGAATTAAGATAATAACTTTTTCATTGAAAGGGATATTTAAAAGTTTATGTAATGCTCTATCTCTCTTTATAGATGCAAACCAATTTAAGGGACATACCCCCAAACCTTGATAGTGTAAAGAGTAGATTAAAGACATCGCAAAAAGGCTTCCGTCTATCATTGGGCCATAAAATTCACTGGAACCTTTATAGGTGGATAAATCAGAGGTAATGATTAAGAGTTTATTTGCTAAATTACCAAAGCCACGATTTCCCTTGTGAAGTTTTAAAACATTCACAATTTTAGATTTATTTCCTATTATGTAAACTTTGGCTGGTTGACGATTACAGGCGGAAGGAGACATTTGGGCTAGTTTTAGACTCTTTTTGATACTGGAGAGAGAAATATTTTTTGAAGAATAATTTCTGATGGATTTTCTGGAATAAACTAATTCTTTAAAATTTCCCTTAGCCATTTTGATATATTGATCTTTGTCGATTTCTATAACTCCTCCATAATTATTAAATTTCAATGGATAATTTTTAATTTTACTTTCTAACCATTTAACATCGAAAGAATGTGTTTTATGCCACTTAATATACTCCCTTAAGGTAGAAACAGTGGCATTGTAAAAAATGTTAGTTGTATCATATTTCTTGGCTAGAAATTTATCCAAAAGTTTAAGGATAATCTTTATTCTTTCTTTTCCAAAATTCTTTTTAATCTTTTGAAAAGAAAGCCCTTTTTCAATAACATGGTAATTTGTAATAAGTTCATACTCAAGTCTATTTAAACCATTATAAGAAAAGGTTCTACTGAATTTTAAATAGTTAAAAACATCATAGATTTGTTTTATTATTAGTGAATTTTTTAAGCATACCTCGGATAGGAAAGTTATAATTTTCTTTGGAATAAAAGATTTTAAAAAATACATGATGCGTTTTTCAGCCATATGATTATTCTTCTATAGATAGATTTGATATTCGACAATTTATTTTAGCTCTGATTTTCATAAAGGGTTTAGTTAATAAGTATCTTCTCCATAATTTTTTCAAGGGGATATTGTCATTCCTAGATCTAAAAGATAATGCTTCTTTAATAATTTGATCATAAGAATTAAAAAATAACTCTTCGTAAGAAAAATTATTTTTCCAAAAGAGACCTACAAATTTATTTTTTACTTTTTTACATCTAAGGATTTTCATAACAGAATACATACATCTCTTAGGGATGAATATTAATTTATTTCCTCTTTTTTCAATGAACCATTTATGGTGATTATAACCTACATATTGGTGGGAATTCGGATAAGCCTCAACTGAAGTTCTCATTTCATAAGCTCTATTTGGAAATTCAATATAACCTGCTTTAGAGACTCTAATTAACTCTTCGCATAAAAATACGGGGTCTTTTATATCTTCTAATACATGACCACAGACTACAAAATCAAATTCCTTATCTCTAAACGGAAGAGGATGTTTAATATCGTGAATAATCCAAGTCTTTTTAGAAAAATACTCTCTCATGTTTGGGGGATAGGATTTTTTTATTTTTCTAGTTTTATATGGCATAATGTCGATAACATAGTTAGCTCGATTGAAAGGTTTTTCCCACCCTCCTATGTCGAGTACCCTATCATTTTTACTCAACTTGTTGATTATTTTTTTGTAGTTTTTACTTTTCATTTATTTTGTTGATTGAAAGAAATTTCCTCCTAAAGCCCTCAATCTTTTTCATAGTGAAATAACGTAGAGTGTGGTATAAGGCTTTTGGTTTTAACTCATAAGCTTTTTTAGAATAATTATCATTATACATCTTTAGATCCTTTTCACTGATTAAATATTTATTTTTATGATGGCCGGATAATAATTCTTTATAGAAATTATGAAGCTCGTTAGTTAGAATCTTAGCCTCATAAAATTTTTTTACTTTATTAAAATTATTATTTGCTATCTTTAAATAAGAGTTTTTATCTTTTAATAAATATTCAATGGATGCTGCGAAGGATTGTGGAGTATTAGCAATTTTTCCATTAACGCCATCTTCTACTATTTCTATCTGAGCATTATCCAAAAATGGCGTTGAATTTGTTACGATTGGTTTTTTATGGGCCATTGACTCACTATAAACACATCCGAATGATTCTCCAATAAGCGAACTATGTGCTAATATATCTAAAGTGGCGATGAATCTAGAGAGTTCTTTAGGCTGAATAATAGTCTTTAACTCTATAATATGAGAATAGACGTTTAGCTTGATAGCCTTTTTCTTTAAATTGTCCGGAAGGCCAATTATCAGATATTTTATGTTTGGAACTTTTTTGATTAGGTAGGGGAACATTTCTATGCATATATCACCAAACTTTAAATAATCTTTTCTGCCATATTTGCCAATTACAAAATCAGTAGCCCTTATCCCAATTTTTTTCTTATAAGCGAGAATATCTTTTTTCTTCCAATTGAAAACTTCATCAAAGTCAATAGGATTATAGATTATTCTATTCTTTTTTAGGAAGTCAGAGATTCTTATTTTATATCTTTTCATAAATCTATATGCACAGAAGATACTCACAAAAATTCTTAAATCAACAAGATTTTCTGTAGGGGATTTAGTTATTTTTCCAAAAGCGTTAGTCTCTACAATTTTAACGGAAGTTCTTTCTTTTAAAAATTTAATTATTGGTAAAGCATTTTTATTAGATCTATGAATATGTACGATATCAATTCGCCTTTTTTCTATTAACTTTTTTAATTCATTAAAATTTTTATTCAGATTAAAAACCTGAATATGTTCCTTTAATATAATGTTTTTACGCGGTCCAGTGCTATTAAATGCAGCTACGGTGACTTTTGCCCCTTGCCTTTTTAAATATTTTGAGAATATTTGTAATGTTTTCTCTGTTCCGCCTAAATTTAAATTTAAAGATAACTGTAATATATTCATTTTAATAAGCTTCTTTTATTTTTTTAATTTTGGCATTTTTGAATATCCAGGGGATAAAGCTTAGGAAGTCTTTAAAGATGATAAATAAGATTTGAGTGAACAGTGTTGCGTAGATAACACCGATGAATCCTATTAAATTAATCAAGATGATGTCCAGTATCAAGTTAGCTATCCCAAAGATAATCAGATATTTTGTAAGTATTGCGGTTCGTCCTGAAGAAGTTATATAACCAACACTAATATAGGTTGAAAAGAATCTGAGGGGGACCAATAAAAGTATAATATTTAGAATTTTTGTTAAGAGAGAAAGATCATATTCACTTAAAAAGATTTTAAAGATGAACGGGAGTATTATGAAGCTTATTAAACTTACAAATAAACCCGAAATAAATAATAATGAGGACTCTTTTATTAATTTGTTTTTAATATATCCAAACTTCTTAATTGCAAAATTTTTAGTTGAATTAGGAGCAACGACAGTCCCTAGTATGGTTACGGGTAATAGCACTAAGACAAAAATTTTATTAATTATTTCGTAATAACCAATTTGTTCAATTAGCCCAAACTGTCCTAAGACAATAATATCTACTCTTGTATACAAAAAGTAGCCTAGGGTAGATAAGCCAACTAATAGAGAATATTTCCCAATCTCCCCCATAATTTTTTTGTTTATTTTCAGAGTAAATTCCCTATAACCAATTCCTAGTGATAGTAATAGTAAGAAGTAAAATAGATCTTGGCTAATTAATGCACCGATTAAGCCATAAGTATTAATTAAAAAATAAATAAAGCCTAAGGAAATGGAACCAATAATTAGAGAAATAACTGCTAGTTTTTTAAACCTCTTCAGCCCACGATAGATTCCATCATAAAGTGAAGTCATCGGGGCAAGAAAAATTAGCGGGAGAAGGTATAAAATGTAAATATATTTTTCTTTAAGATACCAAGGGCCAAAAATTAAAGTTAGGATTGTTATAATAACTGTTAGACTTAAGACAATTAAGATTGAATTAAATAAGACCGATTTTAGCTTATTTTTATCTACAGCATTGTACTCCGCAACATATTTAGAAGTTGCCGTTGAAATACCAAAGTCCCCAAACATTATTAAGAAAAAGATAATTGTAAGGATATAGTTGTAAATACCAAATTGGTAAGGTACTAAAAGCTTTACACAAAATACAAAAATGATGAAGGTAATTCCTTCTTTTCCGATTGTTTGTAGTGCCCTCCAAAAAAAATTATGAATTGTTTCTTTATGTATTCCGTATAATTTTTTTAGCATTTTATTTTTTATTTTAGAATAGACTTTATAATTTTGTTGAATTTTGTACTGATAGCTTTATAGTTGTAAATTTTATCTATTTTTTCAGAAGATAATTTACCCATTCTCTGTCGTAAATTTTTATTTTCAACAATTTTTTTTATCTGTTTTATCCATTCATCTTTTGTCCCAGCAAACAAACAGCAATTTTTGCCAATTTTTAACAATTCACAGGTTGGTGTAGCGATAACAACTTTACCTGCTGCCCAGTAATCAGATAATTTAATAGGACAAGTACCCTTATTTAAATTATTATTTTTCAATGGTAATATCCCAAATAAACTTTCTGCAGTTAGTCTTGGTACCATTGCCCCATTAATCGACCCCATTAACTTAATATTTTTAATAGTTTTAACTTTTTCTTTAATATGATTGTACATCTTTCCTGTTCCGTAAATTTCTAACTTTATTTTTGGGAACTTTTTGAAAACGTTTACTAACAGATCAAAATCATACCAATCTCTTAAGCTGCCAATAAATACAGCTTTTTTTTGTTGATGGAAATTAGGATTTCTAAATCTTTTTATATCCTTGAGAGATTTCCCATTTGGAATTAAATAATTTCTTTTGTTGTATTTTTTCATTAATTCTTTTAAATAGTGAGAAGTATTTGTTATGGCAAAAGAAAATTTCCCTACAATAGGATAAAAAATGTTCTTAAGATAAAATTTGAGAAGTTTATTTTTTTCTACCTGTACCCAATTATCAATATGATCAAAAATAAACTTTTTTCCAATAATTTTGCAATAAACACATGGTAAAAAACTCATCAAGTGGTCATTCGAAATAATTATATCTGGTTTGTTTTTTATAATTTGATAAATATTATTTAAATTCTCGTATATAAATAAAACTGAGCCCTTCTTTAGGTTGCTCTTTCGTTTAATAATTTTTACATAATCAGTTTTGTTTTTTGATAGGTTTTTCAGACGAATGGTTTTGAAATCTTTATAAACAATAGGCTCGATATAGATACATTCATAATCAAAATATTTTGATAAAGAAGTCGGTAATTCTTGAGGCCTTGCTTTATAAAAATTCCAAATCACTGACGACAAAAATAAAATTTTTGTTTTTTTAGTGATCATTTTTTATTGTTTTAATAAACTTCTGTAACATTTGATTGTTTCCCTTGCACATTTTTCCCAAGAAAATCTTTTTATATTTTTATAGCCTTCCTTAATGGTATTTTCTTTTATATTTTTATTTTCACTTATTTTTTTTATAGCATTTTTAATTTCACTAACATTATAAGGGTTAACTAAAATTGCTCCCTTACTTGCGATTTCTGGCATCGAACTAACGCTTGATGTTATCACTGGGCAACCGTAGGATTGGGCTTCAATAATTGGGAAACCAAAACCTTCATTTAGCGAAACATAAAGTAGGGCTTCGGCAGATTTATATAGTAGCTTAAGATCCTTATCAGGGATAAAGCCAAGAATATTGACAAATTTCTTATTTAATAATTTTAAGTTTACCTTCCATCCTTTTCTTCCGGCGATGACAAAATCGAATTTATTCTTGTTTTTATTTCTTAATAAGATAATTGCTTCTATACACCTTGCAATATTTTTTCTTGGCTGAATGGTCCCGACAAAAAGTAAAAATTTATTTTTTAAGCCGTATTTTTTTTTGATTTGTTTAATTTCATTTTTGCTTGCCTTTCTGGTTTTCTTATCAATACCAAGATAAACAACATCTATCTTATTTTTATCGAGGTTATATTTTTTTACTATTTGCTCCTTTGAAAAAGTAGAGTCCGTGATAATTTTATCGGCAAACTTAGATGCAAGCCAAAAATTTAGTTTCCAATAAAGCCAGTTTAGTTTATTTTCTGTTTCTGGATGTGTGATTGGTATTAGATCATGTAAAGTTGTAATTTTTTTAAATGATTTGGAAAAATTACAAGAGCTTTTTGGTAAATGAAGAATATCAATTTTCATTTTTTTACAATAGAAAGGGAGAACGAATAAATCATAAATAGGAAGCAAAGATTTATAATGTGGGAAAAGGGCTATTTCTTTACATTTTTTAAATGTCCCGATTAAATTTTTGTTATTGTAAAAAATGAATAAGTTTATTTCTTTTGTTTTCGAAAGATTATTAACCAAATTGATTACATATCTTCTTACTCCACCTTTTTCGGATAATGTTCTAGCATCAATACCTACTTTTATTTTTTTCATTTTCTTAACCCTTCATTAATTTTGATAGCCAAATCTTTATGACTTTTATATTTAGTATAGATTCCTTTCACGCCCAATATTTTTTTATTTTCTGGAGTGTTAAAACAAACAATGGGTAAACTCATTGCCATGTAATTATAGATTTTTGCATTAGCTTCTTTACTTTCCAAAGTTTTAGGAGAGATTGCTATGTCTCCAAGTTTAAGGTAAGAAGAAGCTTTTTCATAGGGAATTTTTCCAGTGAAAGTTATCCTGTTTTCTATATTTAATTTCTTTGCTATTTTTTGACATCTCTCTACTGGATAACCCATTATTAGGAAATGAAATTGTTCATCTACATTAGGGATAGCTTTTAATAAATAATCGATCCCTTTATATTTTTGTAGTCCTCCCAAATAAACAACGATTTTTTTATTTTTTGGCAAATTAATTTTTGCCGGTTTTACTCGCGGATTAAAAAGAGATTTGTCTGGGAGATCTTTGATTATTTTTATAGGGACTTTTACTTTTATTTCTTTTTCTATGAATTTTTTTAAAGGATCATTGCTGGTAATTATTTCGTCAACATTTTTTGTAATAAACTTTTCAATAATAAAAATTGTTTTAGCTAATAGCCCATTTTTTTTAATTACTTTTTGTGATGATAGCTCTCCGATTAATGAACCTTGACAGTCAAAAATAACCTTTTTCTTAAAAAATTTTTTGAGGATGATTCCGATTAATGCTCCTTCGTGAAGATGAGCATAAATTAAATCATATTTTCCTTTTTTTAATCCAAATAAAGATTTTATTAATAGGAATAAATCTAAGAACGGTTTATAAGGAGAAAAACCAGGTTCTGTTTTTTTATATCCTGGTAAGTTAAATACTCTCGAAGTTTTAACTCCTTTTATATCTCTGCCTATCGGATAGGTTAAGATAACAATTTTATGACCTTCTCTTCTTAATCCCAGGAAACTGTTTAATATTCTTATGTGGCAGCCCCGATCGGAAAAAAACGGCGTGGGGGCAATCATTAAGATTCTCATTTTATTTTTCAGCGATCTCTTTAATTTTGTAGAAGTTTTTTCTCTGACGGCTTTTGATTATTAAATCAGCTAGGAGGCCAAAAACTACAAATTGGATTCCTACTAATAGACCCGTGACAGCTACCAAAGGCCAAATTTTATCAGAGAGTTGATAATCAAAAAAGATTCTTTTGATAATGAGATAGATGCCAAGAATAGAAGAAAGGAATGAGATTAGAAAGCCTGAGGCACCAAAAATATGAAGAGGACGACTTTCATATTTTCGCCAGAACCAGACTTCTAGCATATCTAAGAAACCCTTAATAGTTCTGGTGAAAGTATATTTAGTTCTGCCGAATTTTCGTTGACGGTGTTTAGTTTTAACCTCGGTGATTTTGAAACCACGCCATTTGATTAAGGCTGGAATCATACGATGCATTTCTCCATAGATATCTAGGTCTTCAAAACATTCTCTTTTATAAGCTCTTAAAGTACAGCCAGAATCGTGAATGCCAGGATTGACAAAAAATCTACTTAAAAAGCCAGCTGTTTTAGAGACGATTCTTTTAGATAAAGGATCTTTTCTTTGATAACGCCAGCCACAGACCATATCATATTCATTGAGTTTCTTTAGAA
>CAZVXD010000064.1:0-12157 GCA_964631335.1 uncultured bacterium | reverse complement strand
CTATCTTCTGAATTCTTCCTGAAGGCTTATATATTCCTCGTACTTTTCGAACTTCTGAGGAGATTTTATAACAAGATTACCATCCAGACTGGCAATATTATATTCCCTCAATTCCCTTAAATATTCTTTTATCTTATCTAAAGGGACTCCTGTAACTTCTGCTATTTCTTTTCCTCCCGCATCCAGACCGGTATCCATGTCCCCTTCCTCATTCTTGCTTAAACGATCCTTAATAAACAAAAGAAATCGAATTTTCTCATTAGGAACCGAAAAATACTTTAACATATTATTTGTTTTTCTCAAGCGGGTTGTCAAAGTTTCAATTATGTATTTTATAAAAGGATTTTTATTTACTGAACTTAAGAAGGCATTTCTATCCACTATTATCAGTTTAGCATCGGTTTCCGCGATCGCGGCAGCGGAACGCGGCCTTTTATCTAAAAGAGCCATTTCTCCGAAGAATTCCCCCTCACCTATTACAGCTAAAGTTTTTTTTGTCCCTTCCAGATCCTTTACGATTCTGATCTTGCCCGATCTAATAAGATACATCTCATCACCCGGAGCTCCCTCTTTAAACAAAATCTCCCCACTTTTCAAATGCTTCTCATAACCAATACTTTCATTCACCTTTTCCATAAATCCTCCTTAAGATTTTCTTTCAATATATTCACCTGTTCTCGTATCCACTACGATATCCTCTCCTTCCTTAAGAAATAAAGGAACCTTAACTTTAAGACCTGTTTCGAGAACAGCAGGTTTTGAACCACCCTGAGCTGTATTACCTCTAACTCCCGGCTCGGTAGAAGCTATACTTAAAGTGACAAAATTAGGAATACTTATACCAAGAACCCTACCTTCAGAAACCTTTAAACCACATTTCATATTTTCCTTAAGATAAAACCTGGAATCACCCAGGACTTCTTCTTCTATTGGATATTGCTCATACGTGTCAAGATCCATGAAATAATATTTACTTTTATCTTTATACAAAAACTGCACTTCCTTTTCCTCGAGAGCTACAACATCGAAATTGTCACCTTTTTTAAAATTCTTGCTGATCGTAGCACCGCTTTCCAGATCTTTCATCTTTGTTCTGACGAAAGCCTGCCCTTTCCCGGGTTTAACATGGAGAAACTCCAATATTTCGTATTTAGAATTTCCATATTTAAGTACTGTACCTTTATTTATGTCTGATATAGTAGCCATCTATAAAACCATCAACTCCCTTTTATAATTTGTCAATAAAGTGGGAGTACCATTTTCCAAAGCGATTGTATCTTCAATCCTTACTCCCTGATAACCGGGAATGTAAACACCCGGTTCTATCGTAAAAACCATTCCTCTTTTTAAATAATTATTATCTTTTTTAGAAATATTTGGCCTCTCATGTATACCCAATCCTACTCCATGACCAAGAGAGTGTGAAAAATATTCTCCGAAACCGCTTTTTGAGATGAAATCTCTTGCCACTTTGTCCAAATCTTTTGTTTTTATATTCTCCTTTACTGATTCAATCGCGAGTTTCTGAGCGTTATACACTGTTTCATAAATACTCTTATCTTTATTTGTTGGTGCCCCCAAAAAAGCAGTCCTTGTAATATCTGAATTGTACCACTGGTAAGTGGTACCGAAATCTATTGTAATAAATTCTCCTTTTTTAATTTTCTTATTAGTGGCGACTCCATGAGGTATAGAAGACCGGTACCCCGATGCCACTATAGTTTCAAAAGCAAGCTTCTCCCCACCGGCTTTTTTCATTCTATATTCAAGTTCGATAGCTATATCGGCTTCGGTAACTCCTTCCTTAATATAAGTTACCGCCTCTTCAAAAGACTTATCCAATATACTGCACGCTTTCTTTATTTTAGCTATTTCTTCACTTGTTTTGGTCAATCTTAAATCTTCCACAAAAGAATCGAAGCTTTTAAATTTAAGCCAATTCAATTTTTTTCTTAACTCCCAGTAAAGACTATAGCTTATATCCTCGGCTTCAAACCCTATTCTACTCTTTCTTTTTGCTATACGGTGAGACGAAAGTTCTTCTATATAAGATTTCTTTGTTAGACAAACATCAGCAAACTTAACATTATCTACTATTTCCCCCTGAAATCGATAATCCGTTATCAATAAAGCTTTCCTGGGCGCGATAAAAAGTATACCTGAATCACCTGTAAAGTTAGTTAAATAATAAATATTAGCCCTTGAAGTTACAAGAAAACAATCGATGTTTTCCTCTCGGAACTGTCCCTGTAATTTTGCTATCCTATCATCCACTTCAAGCTCCACCCAAACCGTCGATCCACTCACGGAAACTACCGTCTACCTCTTCATCATCATCTTCCGCCTTCTTTTCTTCCTTTTCTCCTTCATTCTCCTTGTGTTCTTCCATTTCTATCGGAGCTTTTTTATCTAACTCAGAAAACAAACTTTCACCTTCTCCCAGTTCCTCGCTCTCAAAGTCTAAGATATCTTCTTTGTCCGACTTTTTAATCTGCTCAATTTTTTCTTTTATCTTTTCACTTTTATTAATCTCATATAGTTTTTCATAAACCTTCAAAGCCCTGTCTTTAAACCCATGCCTCTCATAAATGCTACCCAGTTCTTCAAGATCTTCTTTTCCACCCTCAACTTCAACTTCTTCTTCGTATTCGCCATCCTCCCCCATTTCTATCTTTTCTCCTATTTCCACCTCTTCTTCTACCGTCTTTTCTTCTGCTACTTCTTTTGTTTCTTCCTCTATCTCTTCTTCCGAGACAGCTTCTTCCGATACTTCTTCTTCCGCAACAGCCTCTTCCGATACTTCTTCTTCGATATTCTCTTCTACTTTTTCAACTTCTTCTTCCTGAAATTCGAAAACTTCATCTTCTTCCAGAAATTCCATCTCATCATCTTCTTCCTCCCTTTCTTTCCCAAAAAAATCCCCGATTTCTATTTCTTTTTTCTCCTCTTCTTCATCAACATAATCTTCTTCTTCTATACCTTCCTCCAAAACCTCCTCTTCACTTTCCGCTTCACTATTTTCAACTTCCGACTCTTCCTCCATGACTTCTTCCGTTTCTTCCGTTTTCTCCAATTTCTCCTCTGCTTCTTCCCCTACCTCTTTTATATCTAACTCTTTAATCTCTTCTGTTATTACTTCCTCTGCCGTCTCTTCATCCGCTTCTTCCTTCTCTGTTTGAAATCCTTCAACCCCGGACAACAATTCCTCAGCAAGACCCCCCTGCTGCTCTTCTTTCTCTTCTATTGTGATGCTCTCTTCTTTTTCCTCCTCCCATTCTTCTCCGATCTCTTCATCTACCCAATCTTCATCTTTAACTTCCTCTTCCAACTCTTCCCATTCTTCGTCCTCGAGAGAAACATCGTTTTCCTTAACCCCAACACCACTCTCTTCCACATCAAAAATTTCTTTCTCTACTAAAGATACTTCCTCTTCAGGCTTATCCTTATCCTCTTCTTTCTCAAAATCTTCACTGGAAAGGCTTTGAATGTCTATTTCTTCATCGATTTTATCCGAAACAAAATCTTCTTCCTCCTCTTCCTCCTCTTCTTCAGGGAAAAATTCTTCTTCCTCAGGTTCTTCTTCCATCCCTAAATCTGATTCAAACTCCGACAGCTCCTTTTCAAACCCTTCTTCTTCTTTACTCAGCTCTTCCTCGAAAAAGGAAGACAAACTCCCGACACTATCTTCTTTTTTCTCTTCATCTATTTCTCTTAACAGTTTTTTCGCTTCCCGATCTAAAGGATCAAGCTCAAGCTGTTTCTTTAAAGTTCTCTTGGCGCTTTCTTTGTCTCCTGATTTAATATACAATTTACTTAATTCCTGTAAAGCGATAATACTTTGTTTGTCTAAACTCGTGGCTTTCTCAAGATTCTGGACCGCTCTTTCCATTTCTCCTTTTTTATTGTAACATCTACCCAGAACCAAAAAACCAGTCGCGTACTCAGGATGCTTTTGAACACCTTCCTCAGCGACCTTTATTGCTTCCTCGATCTTCCCTTCCCTCCTCAGCAAATCCGCATACTGAGCGAACAAAAGGGAATTCGGATCCCTTTCCAACCTTTCCTTAATCCTTTTTAAATCATTATTCATCGCAATCCCCTCTTTATTAGTTCTTAACATTTAAATATAAAAAAAAAAGGGGTTTTGTCAATGGCAAAACAAGGGAAACTTTCTCAAGATTTAATTGCAAATTATGTAACTGGAAGTTGGAAATTTTAAAACGAATTAAAAAGACTCAAAACAATGATCCTGAAATCTGAACTATTTAGAAAAAACAAAAACAAATAAGAGACAAGATAAGGTGGGTTTAATTTTCTTCAAATTCCCCCACTGAAGCAAGTGATAAATCGGTCAAATCATCATTCGACGCGTTACAAACCACCAGAGCATCTCCTTCCCATAAAATATTTACCCACCTTACCTTTCTCCTAGAACCACTGAGAACTATAGGGACTTCCAATTTTTTAGCACCATCGATAAAACCACCATCATAGCTTTCTATGGACCCATCATCATAATAAACGTCAAAGACAAAATCTACTTTCTCACGAGATCTAAGATCTATTTCCAGCTTGCCTTCTCTCTCTACAACACGATTAACACCAACTAAAGGCTCACTAACCTCTTCAATCTCCTGAACTATTTCTTTTTCATTAATAGAAGGAAAAACAAAACTTAATGTAGCTGTTCCGCTCGCTTTTACTCCTGTTAACATTAAAACAATAAAAATATACATAATTTGTCACCTCATGTTTACAAATACAAAAAACGTTCCAATTTTTTAATATATTCCATGTCAACATCTTAGCAAAAACAGGGTGTTATTTTTTGTTGTCATTGTAAAATTTTAATTACATACTTTCCTCTCAATTTGGACGGCAAAAGCAAAAAATGCATTCGAAAGAACAGAAGAAGTTCTCACGCCTATTGCCATTCAAAGAAAAACACGAAGAGATACCGAGAATAAGAACTTATATCACAACAACTTACTAAACGGAGATTTTCCACGCCTGCAGATTTAAAAAAAACGCCATACCGCCATCCTTTTTGTGTAAAATTTATTATACTAATAAAGTAACATATAGTTGTCTAAATTTAGGCAAGACTTTTCTCTGTTTCTATTGCAGGGGTGTTTTTGAATTTTTGTCTGTTAGTTATATTCGGCTATATCCGGGTTTTTTGTTGTGCTACGATTTGGCCGTCAAGGACATCGGTATGCCCTTGCGTATAACTCCTTATGTTATATATTTTACATATGCCAGTAGTTACATTAACAACGGATTTCGGTATTAGGGACCCTTATTTAGCGATGGTGAAAGGGGCTATACTAAAAATAAATCCCGATATAAACTGTATAGATATTGCCAATCAGATAGATGTCGGAGATATCTCGACAGCTTCTTTTATAATTGAGAATTCTTACGAGTATTTTCCCGCCGGAAGCGCACATCTTCTTGTGATAGACCCTACTGTCGGCGGCAAAAGGAGAGGGATATTTTCTTTTAAAAATAAGCACTTCTTTGTTGGCCCCGACAATGGAGTTTTAACTCCGGTTCTCGCAAAAACATTTGAAATAAGAAAAGGGATAGGTAAAAAATCCCACACCTTCGACGGGAGAGATTTATTTGCAGAAGTGGCGGCGCGTCTTGCCTGCGGAGAAAAACCGGAAAAACTGGGGAAAAAGATAAACGATCCTGTTAAGATTAAAAACCCTTCTGTTTCAGTTAACAATAATCATACAACAGGAGAAATAATTTATATAGACAAATTCGGCAATCTCATTTCCAATATTAAAAAAGAACACATTCCCGGAGACGTTGAGGAAATTTTAATAAAAAGAACTAAAATCCAAAAACTTTCAAAAAAATATTCTGAAGGGAAGAAGAATAAACCTATCGCTCTTATTAATTCCGGTTTTAAAACACTTGAAATATGCTTAAACAGAGGAAACGCTTCTTCTTTTTTAAACTCCAAAGTAGGGGAAAAAATTACTGTAAGGGGGAAAAATGGGTAATATTTTCGATGAAATAAAAAAATTCGAAAAAGATATGGAAATGCTTCTTAGCGACTTCATGAATCCCGCCAGAGGCATACCCTTTAAAGGAGGTTGGAAACCTCTAATTAATATTTTTGAAAAAAAGGATTCTCTGGTTATACTTATCGAAGCTGCAGGGGTCAAACCCGAAAATATAAAAATAACACTTAAACATAGCATTCTAACAATTTCAGGAAAAAGAGAGGACCCTTTCTCAAACGAACAGCGGAGTTTCTACTCCATGGAAATCGCCTTCGGCTCTTTTGAAAGAAGAATCAGTCTGCCATACGCGGCGGACCCCGAAAAAGCTATGGTAAAAAAGGAAGATGGTTTTATTCAAATAACATTACCAAAAATAAAAAAAGCAAAAGAACGAATAATAGATATAGAATAAAGGAGAAGATATGCGAGAAAACGAAAAAGCAACTTTAGAAGATTTAGACTATCAGGTTCCTGAAATATTGCCAATACTGCCTCTTAGAAAAATTGTGCTTTTCCCCGCAATGGTTCTGCCTATCGCGGTAGAAAAGGAACATCACATTCGGTTAATAGAAGACGCCTTAAACAAAGATAAACTGATCGGGGTTTTTCTGAGTAAAGTTCCCGAAGATCCTTCTCCCGAGGAAATAGAAGGATACGGCACCATGGGTTCAATTATAAGGATGATAAAAGTGCCTGATGGCAGCATAAGAGTTCTGGCTCAAGGATTAAACAGAATTAAGATACAAAATATAATACAGGACAAACCTTATATCTCGGCAGAAGTGGAAAAAGTCGAGGATGACCCTGTAAGTGAAGAAGAAATAGAACCGGTTAAGAATAAACTGCTTAATATATTTAAGGAGTTCGTGGAATACTCCCCCTATCTGCCCGATGAAATAACCACTGTCGCTTTAAATATTGACAACGCTTCAAATCTTTCTGACTTTATAAGCGGAAATCTGAAAATAGATTTAAAAGCGAGACAGGAACTTCTTAAGACAAGAGATGTTAAAAAACGCTATGAAAAACTCATAGAAATTTTGTCGGATGATCTGGCACGGGCAAAGGTTCAGGGAGAAATAAGCGGAAAAGTACAGAAGGAACTAACAGAAGTTCAGAGAAAAGCAATACTCCGGGAGCAATTAAAAGAAATCAAAAAAGAATTGGGAGAAGAGGACGCGGTAGCTTTACAGATTAAAGAATACAAAGAACGTATTAAGAAAGCGAAAATGAGCGAAGAAGCCGAAGAAACCGCAAAAAGCGAACTGGAACGATTGGAAATGATCCCTCCCCATTCTCCGGAATACAATGTTATCAGAAATTACGTAGACTGGCTTTGCGACTTACCCTGGCAAAAGAAAACAAAAGATAATCTGGACATAAAAAAAGCGGAAAAAATACTCAATGAAGACCATCACGATCTGGAAGACGTTAAAGAAAGAATAATAGAATTCCTTTCGGTAAGAAAACTAAAAAAAGACGCGAAAGGCCCTATCATATGTCTGGTGGGCCCACCGGGGGTTGGTAAAACCTCTATTGGGCAATCGATTGCGCGAGCGCTCGGCAGAAAATTCACACGTCTATCTCTGGGCGGTGTTCATGACGAAGCCGAAATAAGAGGACACAGAAGAACATATATAGGAGCACTTCCGGGGCGCATAATTCAACATTTAAAAAGATTAAAAACCAAGAATCCGATTTTCATGCTGGACGAAGTAGACAAAATAGGAAAAGACTTCCGAGGAGATCCTGCTTCAGCTCTGCTCGAGGTGCTTGATCCCGAGCAAAACAACACCTTCAGGGATAATTTTCTGGAAGTCGCTTTTGATCTTTCCTCGATCATGTTTATAACCACCGCGAACATAGCCGACACGATACCCGCTCCGCTTTTGGACCGAATGGAAATAATTCGCATGCCCGGTTACACGGCTCCGGATAAATTTAAAATAGCCAGGAAATATCTTATCCCCAGAAGAATCGAAGAAAACGGCTTAGATAAGAAACAAATAGAGTTCACGGACGGGGCGGTAAAGAGAATAATCAACAACTACACAAGAGAAGCGGGAGTTAGAAACCTCGAAAGAGAAATTGGTAAAGTCTGCAGAAAAATAGCCAAAAAGGTAGCAAAGGAAGAAGGAAAAACTTTTAAAATAGATGAAAAATCACTGGGAGATTATCTTGGCCCGATCAGATTTCGCGGGGAAGCCAAAGAAAGTGAAGCTTCGATAGGTGTCGCGACAGGCCTCGCCTGGACAGCCGCGGGAGGAACCATTCATTTCGTAGAAGCCACAATAATGGAAGGGAAAGGAGAACTTACCCTTACGGGACAATTAGGAGATGTTTTAAAAGAATCGGCAAGAGCGGCTCTTTCATACATAAAATCAAATGCTTCCGATTTCAGCATCAAGCAGAACAAAATACAAAACAAAGATATCCACATACACATACCCGAAGGGGCGATTCCAAAAGACGGTCCTTCGGCGGGCATAACACTAACAGTAGCGCTTATCTCCGCATTTACCGAAAAACCCGTTTCACCCGACTACGCAATGACCGGAGAAATAACCCTGAGAGGTAAAATATTACCTATTGGCGGAGTAAAAGAAAAAGTTCTTGCCGCAAAAATGGCCGGGATAAAAAAGATAATTCTGCCCGGAGACAACGAGAAAGACCTTGCGGCTATTCCCGAAGAACACAAAAAAGGACTCGACATCCATTTCATAAGCCGCATCGAGGAAGCTGCTAAACTAGCCATATCAGGATTAAAACTAAAAGAGAAAAAATAATGTTATTCCACGTGATAATTCTTGCCGGCGGCGTCGGCAAAAGGATGAAATCAAAAAAAGTCAAAGTTCTTCACGAAATAATGGGAAAACCTATGATAAAATGGGTGACAGATCTGGCTGATAGCATATCTCCCAAATCCATAACCCTGGTTTACGGAAAAAAAGGTGAAAAATTAAAGGATAGATTTCCCGGATTAAAATACGCGTTTCAGGAAGAGCCCACAGGAACCGGAGCAGCAGTCAAAATTGCTCTTAAAAAAATAAAAGACGAAGAAGGCAATCTAATCGTTCTTTCGGGAGACATTCCACTCTTAAGCAAGAAGTCATTGATTAACCTGATAGACTACCACAAAAAGAATAGTTGCCATGTTACCATAATGACTTTCTGCCCCGACGATCAAAGCGGTTACGGAAGAGTAATAAGAGAAAACAATGAAATAATGAAAATCATAGAAGAAAAAGACGCGACCGATTCCCAAAAAGAAATAAAAGAAGTAAACGGCGGAATTTACGCGTTTTCTCTAAAGCACCTGAAGAACGTTCTGGAAAAAATTAGACCTAATAACGCTCAGGGGGAATATTACTTAACCGATGTCATCGATCTAATAAGAAAAGACGGAGGGAAAATAGGCGGTTTTAAGAATAAAAATGCATGGGAATTAAAAGGAGTAAACACCAGAAGCGATTTGTCGGACGTCATAGATACTTTAAGGATAAAAAAGATAGAAGCTCTTCAAGAAAAAGGGGTGACAATACTGATGCCGGATACTGTGTTTATAGAACACCAGGTAGAAATAGGAAAAGATTCGATAATTTATCCCAATACCGTATTAAGGGGAAATACTCTTATAGGATCCGATTGTATCATAGAGCCCTTTGTCTATCTGATGAACAAAAAAATACCTCGGGGAACAACGGTAAAGAGTGGCAGCTAAAAAAAGAAACCAATCTAAAAAGCAATTTCCATATCTCTCTATAATTTTGATTTTAATCGCGGGATCATATATAATTTCTTTCGGCTATAAAATCGCCAATCCTGTTCAATACAGAAAAATAAAAATTGAGATATTAAACGGCTGCGGGGTACAGGATCTAGCCCGTGTTACAACCGATTATTTGAGAGAGAAAGGATTCGATGTGATAAACTATGCTAACGCCGCAGAAGAGCAAAAAAAAACCGTAGTAATAGACCGTCTATCTCCCGAAGAAAAATGGGCGAAAATCGTAGCTTCAGCCCTGGACATCGATTTAACTTCGGCTATAGTGGATTCGAGTCTGTGCGTACACGTACTTGTTCTTCTCGGAAAAGACTACGAAGAAATTATGCCAAAAAGGATTTTAATGGAGAGGAGGCTTCTTGAAAACCAGCAATAATAATATAATTGAAATAGTTATAGAAAAAATAAAAGAGAAGAAATGCCGAAATCTGGTCAAATTAGACGTGGGAGAAGTAACCGATTTAACCGAATCATTTATAATCTGCACGTCTTATTCCGATATTCAATCAAGAGCTGTAGTGGACGCTATTTCAGAAGAACTCAAAAAGAAAAACAAATACGCTCACAACATAGAAGGCTATGAAAAAGCTCATTGGATTTTGATGGATTATATCGACTTTGTAATACATGTTTTTCAACCGGAACAAAGATCGTATTATAATCTGGAGCGTCTGTGGGGAGACGTAAAAAGAGAGGACTTTGAAGATGAGGACTAAAATCAAAGAAATGGTCAAAAAAGTAATAAAAGAATTATTCAACGAAGAAATCGACTTCGATATCCAGCATCCGCCGGACGAAAAAATGGGCGACTACAGCGTAAACGCTCCTTTTCTGCTTGCGGGGAAACTAAAGAAAAATCCGGCGGAAATAGCGAAAATTATGCTCGATGAGTTAGATTCCGAATTAATCGAATCTGCGTCCCAAATTAAAGGATTTATAAACTTTCAATTGACCAAAAAAACATGGCTGAAGGAATTGAGTATGGCTATTACTCCCGATTATGGAGACGGAACCTCAGGACAAAATAAAAAAGTTTTAATTGAATTCGTTTCCGCCAACCCGACCGGTCCCCTAACTGTTGCTCACGCCAGAAGCGCGGCTTACGGCGATTCTTTAGCAAGAGTACTCGAATCGCAGGGATATGATATTGAACGAGAATATTACATCAACGACAGCGGGAATCAAATCAAGAATCTGGGAGATTCCGTACGTTTGAAAATCAAAGAAATGAAAGGAGAAAAAGTAAAATACCCGCCCAACACATATCAGGGAGATTATATAGAAGAAATCGCGAAAGAGGTCATGGACAAAAAAATCGACGACTACGGTGAATTTGCCGGAAACAGCATTTTAAAGACAATAGACAAAACTCTTAAAAGACTGCGTATCGACTTCGATAAATGGGTCAGAGAATCCAAAATAATCGAACAGGGCAAAGTAGATGAGGTGATATCGGATCTGGAAAAATTACAACCGAATCCCCTTGCGGAAAAAGAAGGGGCTTTATGGTTTACTCCGGGAAACAGAGAAAGAGTCTTTAGAAGAACCGACGGCTCATGGACATATATTGTTCCCGACATAGCTTATCACCGTTTTAAGTTTGACCGCGGTTACGACTTACTAATAGACCTCCTCGGTCCCGACCATCAGGACCATGTACCCGAACTTAAAAAAAGTCTCGAACTTCTCGGATATCCATCTGAAAATCTCGAAGTTAAAATTATCCAGTGGGTAACTTTAAAAAGAGGGAATGAAAACGTAAAAATGTCCAAAAGACAGGGTTCCTTTATAACCATAGATGAATTAATAGACGAAGTAGGGGTGGACGCCGCGAGATTCTTCTATCTTCTTAGAAAATCCTCCGTACCTATGGATTTCGATCTGGAACTGGCAAAGGAAGAATCAGACAGAAACCCTGTTTACTACGTGCAATATGGACACGCCAGGATTTCTTCTTTACTCGAACTCGCGGAACAGCAGGGTTACACCATAAACTCGGACGAGAATATTTCAAGTTTAAATAAAAAAGAGGAATGGAATTTGATAAAAAAAATACCTGAATTCAAGGAAACACTTGAAGACGCTTCAAAAATAAGAGAATCGCATCTGATCACCCATTACCTTCTCAATATCTCTAAACTTTATCATAACTTCTACCAGAATATAAGGGTTTTAGACGGCAATAAAGATTTAATAGAACCCAGACTCTTTCTATCGAACGCGGTCAGAAACGTTATAAAAAAAGGGTTACAATTACTGGGAGTTAAGGCACCGGATAGAATGTAATGGCCACTCTGAGCTCTGTAATAGAAGACTTCGTAAAGGAAGTAATGAATATAAAACGCTCCGAGATGCG
>CAZVXD010000063.1:0-12355 GCA_964631335.1 uncultured bacterium | reverse complement strand
AATCGAAGAGGAATTAGGAGATGCCGCGAGGTTCGAAGCGTTCTAAAAATTTACTAAAACAAAGCCTGAAAAAGATTCTGATAATTCTGATAATATGCGGAATTATATATTATCTTTTTTTTGGGACTTACGGTTTTATAAATATAGCTAAATTAAAAAGAAGAGAAATCGATTTAAAAAAAGAAAAACAGGAACTTATTAAAAAACAGGAAGCATTAATCGATTCTCTGAAAAAAATAAAAAGCGATACGTTTCTTATAGAAAAAATAGCTCGGGAAAAACTGGGAATGATAAAACCCGGAGACACTGTAATTATATACGATGAAGAATAAAAAAGATCTCAGACAGAGACACAAAAAACACAAAGAGATTAACTGTGTAAATAAGAAAAACAATTTATGTGAGTTATATTTTTAAGGACACATGATTGGAATAGATATAGTTAAGATAAGCAGGATAGAAAGAACGATAAATCGTTGGGGTGATACTTTCCTGGACAAGATATTCACTGAAAACGAAAAAAAATATTGTGAGAGTAAAATCGAACCGAGCCAGTGTTACGCCGCGAGGTTTGCCGTAAAGGAATCATTTTATAAAGCGAAAAATCATAATTACGGCTGGAAGGCAATAGAAGTAAAAACAGGAGGCAAACCGGAAATTGAAATTTTAAACAAAAAGTTGAAAACCGAAATAAAAGGAATAAAAATACACGTATCTCTCTCCCATACTGATGACACCGCAATCGCCGCGGTTTTATTGGAAAGATTATAAAGCACTTATAAACGCAGATCCAGTGAGTTTTTAATCAAATTTTTCATTTATGTAGAGTTGGACCCTAAACAAAAGGATCTTTTTTTGTTTGCGGTATTTTGTGGTTCAAAGGAATTTAGGGGTAAAGTTATGTGCATTCAGTAAACTCAGTTTTTTTTCTGTGGTGAAAAACAAAATAAAAATCTCTGTGTTTTATGTGGTAAAAAATCGGGGGTGGGAAGTAGGTAAGGGCTTGACTATATTATCAATCTGTATAAATTAGGAACAAAGAAATTGTAAGTATTGTTTAAAGTTAATTTTATTTAAAACGACAAAACAGGAGGAGACAATTGTCAACTGAGCGAAGAAAAAGAAATTGTAATTTTTGCAAAGATGGAGATGATCAGATAAATTATCTGAATGTTGGTTTATTGAGTAAATTCGTGACACCCAGCGGAAAAATTCTTCCTTCCCGTGTAACAAGAGTTTGTCCGAAACATCAGAGGAAGCTGAGAAGAGCTATTATGCAGGCGAGAGAAATCGCGTTATTACCTTATGTAAAATCTCTGGAATGGTAGGGGATTATGGAAGTTATACTTAAAGAAGATTATCCGGGATTAGGTAAAAAAGGTCAGGTTGTAGATGTGACAAAAGGATACGCCAGAAATTATTTAATTCCAAGAAATCTGGCATTGCTTAATGTTGCCGGTAATAAATCTGCGGTGAAAGCGGAACTTCAATTCGATGAAATCAGACAGAAAAAAGATAAAGCCGCCGCCGAAGAAATTAAAGAAAAGATTGACGGCAAAGAATTGACGGTAAAAGCTAAAGTAGGTAAAGAAGGCAAACTTTATGGTTCCGTAACCAAGCAGGATATTACAGACCTTTTAAAAAAGGATGGCTTTGAAATAGATAAAAAAATCCTGGATATCGACGACCATATAAAAGAAGCTGGTTCATATGATATTCAGGTGAATCTGTTTAAGGACGTAAAGGCTCATATTAAACTTATCGTAGAAGGTGAATCCGAAGAACAAGAGGAAGAAACTGAAGAAGTAAAAAAGGACACAGATAAGGACAAAAAAGAAGAACAGCCTTCGGATGAAGAAGAGTCGGACGAAACGGAAGATAAATCTTCCGAGGAGAAAGAGGTTGAAGGAAGTTAAAATTGCCGGTATAGCAATAGATAGGACCACAAATACCCCCGTAGTTCTCTTACGGGACGTTGATGAGAAGAAAAAAGTTCTCCCTATATGGATAGGAGCTGTAGAAGCCGAGGCAATTTCGCAGGGTTTGAAAAATGAAAGGTTTAGCAGACCTCTTACTCATGATTTACTATTAAATATGCTGAAGGGTTTAAAAGTTGATATATCTAAAATTGTGGTTTCTGACCTGAAGGATGATACTTATTTCGCGGAAATTTATCTTAAAAAAGACAACGAGATTTTCAAAATAGATTCGCGACCGAGTGATTCTCTGGCTTTAGCTTCTAAAAATCATATCCCAATTTATGTTCAGGAGAAGGTAATGGAAAAAGGCGGTATAAAACTGGATCTTGATGACAGTAAAAAGATCCAGGATATTAGAAAGTATATGGAGGATATTAAGCCGGAAGAATTCGGAAAGTTCAGGATGTGATTTTGAGAGTTCTGATACAAAGAGTTCTTTCCGCTTCAGTTCGTTTAATTAAAGAAGGAAAGGTTAAAGAAGAAGCTTCAATAGAGAAGGGTTTATTACTTTTTATCGGGATAGGTAAAAATGATAATCCGGACATAGTTGATTTTTTATTAAAAAAAATATTTTACCTCCGAATTTTTGAAGATAAAGGTAAGTTTGATTTGTCTTTAAAGGATATAAAGGGTGAAGTTCTTGCTGTTCCTCAATTTACTTTATACGGAAATACTGAAAAAGGCAGAAGGCCGGAATTTACCGCGGCGGAGAGACCCGAGCGTGCTAAAGAATTGTTCGATTTGTTTTGCGAAAGACTTGGTGGGTATGTTCCGTGTAAAAAGGGTTTTTTCGGTGAGAAAATGGAAGTAGGGTTAGTGAACGACGGACCGGTTACTTTAATGGTGGAAAAATGAAATCGATGACAGCTTTCGCGTCGAATGTTAAAAAGATTGCGGGACTTACAATAAGGTTCAATATCGCTTCTTACAACAGCAGATTTATTGACGTAAATCTTACCTTACCGGAATTTTTATTGCCCTATCAATTAAATATTTACGATAAAATAAAAAATAAGATCGCCCGCGGCAGGATAGAAATGCAGGCTTATCTTGAAGATGGAGATTTTATCGATTCTCCCATATATCAGAAGAATATCGAAAGAGATATTGAAAGATTAAGAAAATTGAAAGAAAGATTTAATCTGAAAGGGGAAATAGACATTTCGATTCTAATGAATTTTACTAATTCAGGAGCGGATCTTGCTAATGTTAACCTGGAATGGATAGAAATCGATTCTTTTTTGGATGATCTTCTTTCTGAACTTAATGAGGTTAAAGATAGAGAGGGAGAATTTATAAAGAGTGATCTTAAGGATAAAATAAAAAGTTTTGAAGAAATACTGGATTTTATTTTGAGCAGAATAGACGTGGATTCTGAAGAGAAAAAAGAAAAGATTATGAAGGAAATCAAACGTTTAAACGATCTGGATATCCAAATTTCCCGGGATGATATTAATCTTTTTGCTTTTAAAGGAGATATTAACGAAGAATTGGTCAGACTCAACAGTCATGTAGATTATTTTGGGAAGTTGATAGAGGAAGAGGGGCAGATTGGGAAAAGATTGAAGTTTTTACTTCAGGAGATGGCACGAGAAGCCAATACAATCGGTTCGAAGGCTTACACCGCCGATGTGGTTCATAAAGTTATCGATTTGAAACAGCTTATAGACGAGCTGCGCGAGCAAATTGAAAATATAGAATGATTTTTATTATAGCGGGTCCTTCGGGAGCGGGGAAAACTACTGTTTGTAGAAAATTGATTAAAGAAGATAGTAAACTACTGTATTCTATTTCCGCTACCACCCGTGAAAAAAGAAAAGGAGAGAAGGACGGAGTCGATTACTATTTTATAACGGAAGAGGAGTTTAAAGAATGGGAAAAAGAGGGTAAATTTTTGGAAACAGCAAAGGTTCACGGTTATGATTATGGAACGTTGAAGGATTTTGTTGATAAATCGGATAAAGAGGGAAAGGAAATTTTGATGGATGTGGATGTAAAGGGTAAAATAAGCATTTGTAAAAAAATAAAAAACGCTGTTTCTATATTTTTGATGCCGCCTACGATGACAGAAGCGGAAAAAAGAATAAAAGCGCGAAATCAAGAAAAAGAAAGAGAAATAAAAAAAAGAATGGAAACCGCCGCGCGAGAAATGAAAGAAATTAGAAATTTTGATTATCTGGTTGTAAATGAAGACTTGCGGGAAACTGTAAGAATTATTAAATCGATAATTGTCGCGGAGAGGCATAAAGTCAGGAATAAAATCGGAGGGAAAAGATGATTTATTCATTAGAAAAAGTCAAGGAGAAAGAACACAATATTTTTAAGGCTGTGGTTATTATGGGTAAAGGAGCCCTTTGGTTCAGCTCTTTTAAACGAACGACTCTTGAAAAACCCATATATAAAGCTGTAGATGAATTTATAAAAGGAAATATCGAATACGAGGTCATACAAGAAGAAGAGGAAGGCTAAACTTTGAATCCTCTTTCCGGAAAAGTTATTCTTGTAGGTGTTACAGGAGGCATTTCCGCTTATAAGGTTCCTTTATACATAAGAGAACTCAAGAAAAAAGGCGCGATAGTAAAAGTAATATTAACTGAAAACGCGAAAAAATTTGTTACCCCTGAAGTTTTATCCGTTTTGAGTGATGGGGTTTTTGAATCTTTATGGGAAAACGGGATTCCTCATATATCTTTAACCCAAGAAGCGGATTTCTTTGTAATTTTACCCGCGGATTATAATATTATCGGAAAAGCCGCATCCGGTGTCGCCGACGATCTTCTCACGTCTTCTATCGCCGCTTATGATAAAAAAATACTCTTTTTTCCATCCATGAACAGCAGGATGTTCGAGAATCCGATTTTACAGAAAAACCTCGACTTCCTCAGAGATTGCGGTCATTTAATAATAGATCCGACATCCGGATCTCTGGCTTGCGAAAAAGAGGGGAAAGGAAGACTTCCCTCTATTACGCGGCTCGTACTGGAAACAGAAAAAGCTCTTTCGACGAATCTTTTTGAAAACGCTTTGTGTCTGATAACCGGTGGAGGCACGTCGGAGAGAATAGATCCCGTGAGATATTTAACAAACGCTTCTTCGGGGAAAATGGCTTTTTCGCTCGCGAGAAGCTGTTATCTGGCGGGAGGTAGAGTAGAGTTAATTTTAGGCAGGCATACATTTTCAATAGACGCGGATTTTCCATATCGAATTACAAATGTGGAAACCGCTCAGAATTTGTACGATGAGATTACGAAAAGATGGAAAGATGTCGATTATCTTTTTATGAGCGCTGCCGTATCTGATTTTACAGTAAGTTCGAAAGCGGGGAAGAAGCTAAAAAAGAAGAGTAATTTAACTTTAAATCTAAAAAATAATATCGATGTTCTTGCAGAGTTAAAAAAGAAGAAAAAGAAACAGTTTATTATTGGTTTCGCTCTTGAATCGGAAAATCTCGAGGTTTCCGCTTTGAAAAAGATGAAGGAAAAGGGATGTGATTTAATGGTCGGAAATTATCAAGATTCGATCGGCAGCGAAAATACCTCGGGTGTAATTATTTCCGCTTCAGAAGAAGAGGAATTTAGCTGTACTAAAGATGAATTAGCATGGAAAATTATCAACAAGATAAAATCGTAGAGGTTTTAAAACTTTTAGAATACATGGGTTTAAAAGAAGTCGATGATTCACTTGTGAATGTTTCTCCGTTTGAGGATTTAATGTATGAAGTTAACAACTGCACCAAGTGCGATCTCCATAAAAGTAGAACGAATGCCGTTTTCGGAAAGGGTCCTATCGACGCCGGGGTTATGCTTATCGGAGAGGCTCCGGGAAGAGAAGAAGATATTCAGGGAGTGCCCTTTGTCGGAAGAGCGGGTAAAAAATTAGATAGCATTCTTGCGGAAGCTGGTATCGATTTCGATGAAGTCTTCATAACAAATGTTGTTAAGTGCAGACCTCCCGGAAACAGAAATCCTGAAAATTATGAAATGATGAAATGTAATCCCTATCTGCTCGAGCAGATTCGTGTAATTAGTCCCGAGGTAATTGTTTTACTCGGCAATATAGCGCTTTCTCTGGTTACCGGAACTGCCAGTGGTATTACAAAAATGAGAGGGAAAACTTTAGAATATATGTCGATTCCCGCTATACCAACATTTCACCCTGCTTATATTTTAAGGAATCCGGGAAGTGAAAAAATTGTAATCGAAGATTTCAAGAAGGCTTTGGGGAGTATAAGTTGACGGAAAAATTGGGAATGCCTTATTCTGAAGAAGCGGAAATCGCCGTTATTTCCAGTATGATGATGGATATGGGTGCTACAGCCGAAGTCAGTACTACTTTAAATCCGGACGATTTTTATTTTCCGTCTCACGGTATTATTTACAGCGCCATTCTCGACGTTTACAATAGGGGACAGAAAGTAGATATTGTTACGGTCGTCGAGAGACTCAAAAAAAACGATTTGCTGGAAAAAGTCGGAGGTTCTTCTTATGTTGCTTCTTTTGTTAAGGGTAATGTCTCCGCGGAAAATATTTTATATTACGCCGATATTGTAAGCGAAAAATCTATTCTAAGAGACTTAATAAAGAAAAGCAAGTCAATAATCGATAGGGCAAGCTCCGGAAAAGACGATGTTGAAGTTATTCTGGATGAAGCGGAGAATTTGATTTTCGATGTCAGAAAGAAGAAAAGTTATGAGAGGGTAAGAGCTATAACCCCTTTGCTTAAGGAAGTTATGAAAATTATCGAAGAAAGGGCGGAGACTAAAAGTCTTATTACTGGTATTGAAACAGGATTTACCGAACTCGACAAGATGAGCTGTGGTTTTCAAAACGCGGAGTTGGTAATATTGGCTGCCAGACCTTCTGTGGGGAAAACAGCTCTGGCTCTTAACCTTGCGTCTAATATTTCCATTAAACAAAGAGTTCCTGTTCTTTTCTTTTCTCTTGAAATGCACTGGGAAAGTCTTATTTTCCGGCTGCTTTCATCTGAGTCACGTATCAATGGTAATAGAATAAGAGGCGGTTTTATAAAGGAAGACGAATGGGTAGCTTTGACTTCCGCGGTTTCCAGGTTAACCGAAGCGCCTTTTTACATCGATGCTTCTCCCTCCTTGACAATTTTTGAACTCAGGGCAAAAGCGAGAAGAATGAAAAAGAAATATAATATTGGTGTAATATTCGCGGATTATCTTCAATTAATCAAAGGTCCGCAGTTGCAGACAAGGGAACAGGAAGTTGCTTCTATAAGCCGAGCGCTTAAGTCTATAGCCATGGAATTAAATATTCCTGTTGTGGCTCTTTCCCAGCTTTCTCGACAGCCCGAAAGGAGAGGCAAAGATTCCAGGCCGATTCTTTCCGATTTAAGAGAGTCGGGAGCGATCGAACAGGACGCGGATTTTGTTTTATTTATACATCGTCCCGATCAATTTGAAAAGAGTTCCGATATGAAAAAAGAGCGGGAAGACGCGGAACTTATAATAGCAAAACAGCGAAATGGACCAGTAGGGAGTTTTTATATGTCTTTTAGCAGGAAATACGCGCGTTTCGACCGTAGTGAAAGAGGCCAATTGGAGGGGGAAGAATGATAGAGATAAAAAATGTATGGAAAAGTTTTAACGACAATGAAGTGCTTAAAAATCTCAGTCTTAACATAAAAAAAGGCGAAACTGTCGCTATTGTGGGATCGAGCGGTTGCGGTAAGACTGTTCTTTTAAAACACATACTGGGTTTACTCGAACCGGATAGGGGAGAGATTTTAGTAGATGGAGTGAATATCAACAAGGATTCAGCCCATCTTTTTGAAGTAAGAAAAAAATTCGGCATGGTTTTTCAAAGTTCGGCTCTTTTCGATTCATTAAACGTGATGGAAAATGTTATTATTGGGCTTAGGGAACATTTTCCCGAAATGGGAAGAGAAAAAATGGAAGAAATAGGGAAAGAGAAATTATCTCTGGTAGGACTTTATGAATCCGCTTTCAGTAAGAAACCTCAGGAAATCTCCGGAGGGATGAAAAAACGAGTTGCTATAGCCAGGGCGGTTAGTCTCGACCCGGAATATATAATTTATGATGAACCCACTACCGGACTCGACCCTATAATGTGCGATAAAATGAACGATCTAATGCTGCACTTAAAAGAAAAACTCGATAAAACAACTATTATGGTAACTCACGATCTTAATTCTGCTTTCAAGGTTACCGACAGAATCGCGATGCTCGCGGAAGGAGAGATCGTCTTCGAGGGGACTCCAGCGGAGGCAAAAAAGACCAAAAACACTTTTATGAACGCGTTTATAAAAAGCGCTTCGTTACCGGTTTAAAATCTATGTTTGTATGCGAAAATTGCGGATACAAAACACTGAAATGGATGGGAAAATGCCCCGAGTGCAAAAGCTGGGAGACGTTTAAAGAGACGATAGAGCCAAAAAAGTCTAAATCAAAGAAAAGCAAGACCTTAGAACCTAAATATTTAAGCGAGGTTTCGGTGAAAGAAGAGGGGCGTTTTAAAACAGGTATATCTGAATTTGACAGGGTTATGGGAGGGGGAGTTGTTTCGGGTTCGATGGTTCTCGTTTCGGGGGATCCCGGTATCGGTAAATCTACTTTACTTCTCATGATTTCAGGGGTATTATCCAGGTCATTGAAGGTTCTTTATGTCTCCGGTGAAGAATCTTTGAACCAAATAAAGATGAGGGCTGAGAGGTTGGATTTAGGTGATGAAAAATTGTTGACTATTTCCGAGACCGATATCGGCAGCATTATTTCTTTAGTAAAATACGAAAAACCCGATGTCGTTATTATCGATTCTATACAGACTATGGCTTTATCTGACAGTGGGGGGGTGCCCGGTTCGGTTTCTCTGGTTAGAGAGATAACTTCGGAATTAATGGAGATTGCCAAAAAAAACGATATTACAGTGTTTGTTGTGGGTCATATTACGAAAGCGGGTAACATTGCCGGACCTATGACTTTGGAGCATATGGTGGATGTTGTGCTTTTTATGGAGGGGGACGACGCTCATTCATTTCGTTTATTGAGGTCTAAAAAGAATCGATTCGGTTCCACCGACGAGGTAGGTATATTCGATATGGATGAAAAGGGACTAAAAGAGGTTTCAAATCCTTCTCTTTATCTTATTTCGGGTAAAGAAAAGAAGGCTTCCGGTTCCGTTATTACGCCCACAATCGAGGGGACGAGGCCTATTATGGTCGAAATTCAGGCCCTTGTGATTCCTACGAGGTTTTCGTATCCCCAGAGGGTCGCGAGGGGATTTAACGAGAGGAAGCTCGATCTTTTAATGGCTGTTTTTCAGAAACGGCTTATGATGGATATGAGCGGTTATGATATCTACTGTAATATAGCCGGAGGGATGAATGTTTTCGAACCTTCTATCGATCTCGGTGTAATAATGGCAATTCTTTCCAGTTTACTGGAAAAACCTATAGGAGATGATCTCTGCATGGTGGGTGAAGTAGGTCTTTCGGGAGAGGTTAGAGCTGTTCCTTTTATTACAAGTAGGATTAAAGAAGCGAGTAAAATAGGTTTTAAGAGAATTATTGTGCCCGAGAGAGCGGGTGATTTCAAATCCGATATCGAGGTTTTAAAAGTTTCGAATGTCGCGCGGGCAAAGGAGATTTGTGAATTATGATTTCATCAGTTATTATTCTTGGATTGGTTGGCTGGATTATCGCTTTGATTTTGATATACAGGAATGTTAAAGTAGAAGAAGAAATGGATTACAAGGCGATTCATTCTTCCGCGATCAGGGATGGTAGAGTGGGAAGATTATTTAAAGCCGGCTTAATAAAAGGTATACCGGTGATTTCAGAAAAAGATATGCGGAAAATATCAGAATATCTCGAATCGGAAAAACTTCCGGAAGGCTTTAAAGACAGTCTCAGGGTTTTAAAGGCTTTGGATTTGAAAGTAATGAAAAAAGATTTGTGTGAGATCTGTAAAACATTAGAATGCCCGGTGGTTGTTGCCGGAAAAATCAAAGACAAAATAGAAATTCAGGGAATAGATTGTATCGATATATCAAAATTGGATGAAGTCGGTAAATCAAATCTTATCAGGGGAGAAAAGATTCTGGTCAGGCATATAGATTACGGTTATGACAAAGCGCAGGGATATTTAGCCGATGGTACTCTGGTAGAAATCGGAGGGGATTTACCTGAAAATCAGCCTATTTCGCTTGAATGCGTTGTTGAATCTATTATTGAAAGTAAATTTAATAGAAAGGTCTGGGCTAAAGTCGCGAAAAAATGATTGAAGCCGTGATTGTTGCCGCCGGAAGCGGCAAGAGAATGGGTAATGTGTACAAGCAGTTTTCTCTGTTATCCGGAAAAGAGTTGTTTTTATATTCACTGGAAAAGTTTTTCGAATACGGGGTCGATAAGGTTATTCTTGTAGTTCCGAAGGAAAAACTTTCAGAGATCCGAAGAAAAGTCGATAAGTTCAAAGAAAAAATCAAAGTAGTTTCCGGTGGAGAGAAAAGACAGGATTCCGTCCGCAACGGATTCAATGAAACTTTCGGGAAAATAGTTTTGATTCATGACGCGGTAAGACCTTTTATCGATACCGATTTGATAGACCGGGTGGTTAAAGGCGTCAAAAAATTTGGAGTGTGTGCCCCGGGTATTCCGGTTAGAGATACTTTGAAAATTTATAAAGGTAATGAAATTTTATGGACACGCAGTAGAACTAATTTACTGCAGGTGCAGACTCCTCAGGGATTTAAAAAGGATATTTTAAAGCGGATTATAGATTTATTTGACAGGTATAGCTTTACCGATGAATTAGCTTTCGCCGAGAAATTGAATTATGATGTAAGGTGGGTCGAGGGGGAATCATCCAACATTAAGGTTACCTATCCGTCGGACATGAAACTTGCCGAAGCGATAGCCGAATACCTCGATAGGTTTTAGGTTTTGGGTTTTAGGTCTTAGGTCTAAGGAAAAATTTTGCTGCATTAAGGTAGGTTATATGAAATTGAAAAAGACTTACATATTTCTTTTATTTACTATTATGATAACAGCAATATTGAGTTGTGACCCAGGTGGGAGACTGTTAGTAAATGGCGACGAAGAAGTGGATATAAACTTCAACAAAAACAAAATCCAGATAACAGGTCATTACACAGAAGGAGGATCGTATGGGATAGAAATTGAATATGACTTAGATGATAAAATAACAATACATACTGGAACCGTTAAAATTGAATACAATGGTAAATCTGTTGAGAATTATCATTTTGTTGATAACACCCTAAAAGCAATAAGGGACAAAGATTGTACACTTGAGCTTGAAGGAAAAGGTGCCTTTGTGATAGGGGGTATAATAACGGAAAGTGGTGGAAAAGAAGGCGACACAATTCGAATCACCGCGCCTGATTTTATTACTTATAACGGTAAAACTCTTTCACTGGGAGAATTGATATTAGTAGTTGGGGAGAAAGTCGAGGAGAAATGAAATATTCGGAAGCTAAATACGGAAGGGTTTTTGTGATTCGTCTCGAGGACGGAGATATCCTGCATGAGTGTATAGAAAAATTCGCTCGAGAGAATGATGTTAAAGACGGGTTTTTAATGGCGGTTGGCGGGGTGGATAAAGGCAGTAAACTCGTTGTCGGTCCGGAAGAGGGGAGAGCTGAAAACATTAATCCCATGGAATACATATTGGACGAAGTGCATGAGATAACCGGTACAGGGACTCTTTTTCCGGACGAGAAAGGAGAACCTAAACTGCATATGCATATAGCGGGCGGAAGGAAAGATACTACAAAAACCGGTTGCGTCAGAAAAGGCGTGAAAGTCTGGCATATTTTGGAAATTGTTCTGGTCGAACTTACGGATACAGAAGCTAAACGTATCATGGATGAGAAAACTGGTTTTGAATTACTCGAACCGTGATTCGTAAGGCTTGAGTTTTTGGAGTAGCTTTGTTAATGCGTGAATGCGTTGGGAGGAGTTCGGAGTGCCGAGTACTGAGTGCTGAGTTTTTTGAGTTCGTTGAGTTTATTGGGTTCATGGAGTTTAACTTAAAATAACTGAGAATCCTGTAAATCTAAAGGAAATCACAAGTCGTTTAGAAATTCTTATATTTTATTTGTATAGTCTGTGCCTTGACTTACCGCAGTAATTATCTTATTATTTTATCGGAGGTTAAATTTGACTGGTCTTTCTGAGAAAGTGATAAATAAAATAAAATCAGTTCTTTTAGATTATGGGGCTGTAAGAGTCGCAATCTTCGGTTCTTATGTTAGAGGAGAGGAAAAACCCGATAGCGATTTAGATGTATTGGTAAAATTCTCTGAGACTAAGAGTTTACTTGAACTTGTAAAAATTGAAAGAGAATTGCAAGAAGAGATAGGCATAAAAGT
>CAZVXD010000062.1:0-12556 GCA_964631335.1 uncultured bacterium | reverse complement strand
CTAAACTTCAACATTTAACCTCCTTCCTAACTCCATCCAAGAAAACGGAAAGAGCAGTGTCTTTTATCGTTTCAGATTCGGACTCCTCTATAGCCATTATCAAGGAAACAATTATTCCATAAACATCATTAGGATTTAACTCACTACCCGCCAAATAGTCCTCGATGACTTTTACCGCTTCTTCTTCAAAGGACTCAATTATTTCTACAACCGACTCATTAATTTTCTGGAAACACTCAAAAGGGATATTTAAACCTTCTACATTCTTTTGAATTTTACCGAACCGCGTAAAAAACCTATCACCCCTCATAACTCTTTCAAAATAATCAAAAACATTCGAAATAATACTTTCAAAACTCTCCACCGACCTGACAATCGCTCTAACCCTTTCAATAATTTCTCTGTGAGCATCAACAAAAATCTCGATGAAAAGGTCGGCTTTAGAATCAAAGTATAGATACAAAGTACCCTTTGCCACACCACAGGCTTCAGCGACTTCTTCCACAGTAACGGGATAATACCCTTTCTCCGCGAAAAGATTCTTCGCTTTTTCCATAATTTGTTTCTTTCTTACTGACTGGTCAGTCATAACGCCGTTTATTATACTTAAGTTATATTGTTTGTCAAGGGGTAAAGCGAGAGTTAACCTAAAAAACATAAATTTTTAACCTTTTCTTAACATTTACGCTTCGAAGTTCCACCACAGTATACCGCTTGAAAAAGAACCCTCTCTTAGTTCTGACTCTTTTATGAGTTTTTTTGCCTGTTCTAACGTTAAAGCCTTATCTATTTCTCTTTCGAATACCTTTAACCAGGAACGTCTTAAATCCTTAATAAAAAGATATCCCTCTGGCTTCAACACTCTCTGTATTTCATTAAGCATAGATACAGGATCATCGACCCAGTGAACCATGTTTACATTGAAAACAACATCAAAACAATTACTATCAAAAGGCATTTTTTCAACATTCGCTCTTTGGAATCTAACCCGGCTTCCAATCGGCTGCCCGGCTATTTTATCATGCGCATACTCCAGTAAAGGTATAGAGAGATCGACACCTACAACTTCACTTCCGGAAATTTCCTCCGCCAAAACTGTACACATCGCGCCGAAACCACAACCGACATCGAGCACCCGACCTTTGGAAAAACCCATATTCCTCAATTTTTGAGCATAATTATAGCCCAATTTTTCTAAAAGCTTTCTATGCTTTTTAACATAAAAATCCGCAAAATTTTTATCATTAAAGTCTTTTTTCATATCTAATTTAACCTTATCTAAAGCACCTTCAACTTAAACTCCAGAATATCCCATTTAAATTTAAACGAATCCCACATAGCTGCAATCATATTTCAGGTAAGCGGCAAAAATCATCAGTTAAATGGTAAAACATACATATAAAAAGATTTCCCTTCGCTTTCTTAATAAACCTAATTCTTTTTCTGACATTTCTTACAATATCCCTTAACTCCAAACCTGAACTCCAAAGGGGTAAAATTGTATTTTTCACATATTTCTTTCTTCATATTTTCCAGCTTAGCATTCTCGAATTCTATTATCTTACCACATTTTATACATATCATATGCCCATGTGATTTGTGCCCGTAAATATGCTCGTAGCAAACCCTCTCCCCACACCTCAACGCTTCCTGAACAAGCCCACTTTCTACGAGCAAAGGCAAAGTTCTGTAGATCGTGGCTCTCGAAACATTATCCCCTCTGTCACGAAAAGCCTGGAAAATATCCTCTGCGTCAAAATGATCATGCCGGGAAAAAACTTCCTCTAAAATTCTTTCTCTTTCGGAAGTAAGCTTTAAACCTCTATCAGCTAAATATTTTTTGAATATATCTCTTTCTTTTTCCATAATTGAGAATGAGTCTCAATTTCAATTATATGCAAAAATTAAAAAAGTCAAGGAGCAAACCAATTAAAATTTTGTAATTCATCATTAGGATGGTTCGAAATTTTTGAATAGCAGTTAATAAAGGGGCCGGTAAAAGATTTTACTCGAATCAGTTTAGGTGTTAATCTTTATTGTGGAAAATTTCTAAATGAGGTTCGATTATCGTAAGCTTTGTTAAGTTAATAAAATATTCGTATCATCCGGATATCAGCTTTTGCAGAATTTCATCTAAAGACTTATCGCCGGGGAATCTATTTTTTAATCTTTTTGTCAATTCAATTGCAAAACTCCTATCTTCTTCCCTTAAAATTAAAAAAACATCTGTGAGAACGCGTCTGTCCTTTATCATTTCATCTATTATATCCTTCAGTTTTTCTTCATTCTCTAAATAAACATAAGTTTTAAATAATCCCTTGAAGGCAAAAACTTTCCATTCTTCCTCTGCCCTGAATTTATTGAAGTCGGCTTCAGCTTCAGGCAAAAGCGTTTTCATTTCTTCAGGATTATCCGCATTTTGCGCCTTAAACAACAACAACTCCCCTCTAAACAAACGAAGTCTGGGAGTATCTTTCATTTGAAGATAAGAACTGGCAAACTCTATTCCCTCGTCGAGATTTTCTAATTTTTGATAGATGGTTTTTTGGGTTTCCAATAAATTAAATATCATACTTAAAAAGAATTTCTCTTCTTCAGCGTATATCAAAACTTTATTGAAAAGTGACGTCAGCGCCTCAAGAGTTTCCCTGTCGGATTCCTTCAGTTCCTTTTTTCTAAGTATAGTCGGATAAATATCAGAAAAGACTTCATTTCCGAAAGTAAATAACGAGAAAGCGAAATTTCCCAATACGGTAACCTGAGCCTCGCTTCCTACACACATCCAGAAATTATCATAATAGCTGTATGAAAATTTATTGTTAAAAAGATCGAATGTTTTCTCTATATTGCTGGAAAACTTCACTTTTTCTTTTACAAGCTTATAAGCGAAACCTTCTCTTAACAAATGATCACTCAAAGCCTTACGATACTCGGGAGGTATCGGAAAAGAGAAATAGATATTTACCGAGGGATTAAAATTCTCATTGTCTATATACATTTCAACAAAAGACTCTAAGTCCATGAATAAATCTTCCAAAGTCGGTTTCTCCCCGATCGCGGAAAGGATTATAGACCTAACGGCTATATCCTTTAGTTCTATTACTCTTCCGTCAGCCAATCTTATACCGGGAGGAAAAGAATCCATCATCCATTCTTCAAAATCGATATCGACCATTCCAAGATTCTTTTTTCGATTGTACTCCGAAGAAAATCTTGTTCCCACAAAAGGCGTAGCAAAATCGATAGGCACTCCGGACCATTTAAGCTGTTTTATATACCAATTCGTGTTCATAAGAGAAAAATTTGCCAGTCTCACGCCTTTCTTTTTAACGGGATCGAATCTCCTGAAATCCTTGACTCCTTGAAGAAACCAGACAGGAAAGGTATCATTATCTCCATAAGTAAAAATAACCGAATTATCATCGGGACTGACAAGTAGAGCACGAGCGTAATCATGGGCAATCCAGTTACCTCTTCTGTTTACATGAGATTTAATATTGCTAATTAAAGGTATAAAACCAAGAACTCCCGAGAAGATTAAGACGCCCAGAGCGTAACGGGGCGCTTTTCTTTTTAACCAGTTCCATATCCAGTGCAATCCGATTGCCACATAGAACATAAAAAGGAAAAATGCCGGACCCCAGAAGTAATCTCTTTCTCTCGGTTCTCTCGGCTGATGGGCGGGATTGGGATCCGAGGGAGAAAATTCATGATTCAAATAAACAACCAGTCCTATACTCACAAGAATATACAGAACGAAAAACAACCAGAATGATTCCTTATCTTCCTTAAAATGTACCCATATTCCCCAGATACCGATTAAAACGTAAAGATAGGTTCCCGACAGAGACACAATACGAAGCAAGACGCCGGTATCTGTACGGGGATAAGGGAAAAACTGCCACGAGAAATATTTGAAAAATATTTTAAGCTGCTCTATGAATGCCGCTATCACTCCGTAATCGGTTTCCCATTGTGTGTGTCTCGGCAGCAAATCTAAACCTTCGCCATATTGCTTTCGGGAAAATACATCCCATAATTTAGAAAAAGTAGTCGGGTTAACTTCATTAACGTATGGATTCGCCTGCGCTCTTATCATCAAGAAAAAATACGTGGAAACAGCTATAAATGCTAAAAGCAAAGCTATACACCAAAACCGAGGATCTTTCAGCACTTTCCGATCTGTCAAAATCAAAAATAATATAACTCCGGGAACAATTAATAAAGGAAGCAAATGAACCCCAATAGATAAAAATAATAAATAAACTAATAAGAGTAAATAATTATTATCTCCTCTTTCCTGTCTATTTTCACTCCAGTGTAAAATTAACCACAGAGATAAAACCATTATCAATATAGACAAAGCATAGACTTCAGCTTCTACCGACGAATCCCAAACGCTGAAACATAACCCGGCGCCGATAGAAGTAAATGCCGCGATAAGGTGGGTGCCCAACAGAGGCTCCTTATTTTTATTATCTTTAAATCTGCCGAACACTTTTAAGATTACAAGATATAACAAAGTCCCGGTCAAAGCCCCGGATAAGACAGAAAGGAAATTTATTCTTTTTGCTACTTCATTAAAGGGGAAAAGAATATCGAATATTCTACCGAGTAACACGTAAAAAGGTGTTCCGGGAGGATGGGGCACTCCCAATATGTGCGCACATGCTATGAATTCACCACAATCCCAGAGAGAAACTGTTGGAGCAATTGTATATAAGTAAACACCGAATAAAACCCCAAAAACCCCCAAAAAACAAAAAACTTTTTTCCTGTCAAAATTCATTTCGCATACCACCTTTTATTTTTAAACTATCTTATTAGCATTTTATTATAATAATGAATACCATTATGGCAAGTGAGAAATTAATTCACCTCCCCCACAAACCCCACCCAAGCTATTAGCCGCTCGCCATTAGCTCTTAGCATTAAACCCAAACCTCCACACCAAATTCATCTCAAACAACAACACAAAGAACATAAAGTTTATTTTTTTTCTATCAGCTAAAAGCCAAAGGCTAAAGGCCAAAAGCTTAGTATAACTGCTATCTGCTCACTTCTCTCTATTCTGCGCAAATTTTACGATCGACGCTCCAAATAACAGTAATATAGCAAAGAAAAGAAGCGGATAATACCAATAAATTCCAGCAACTATAGAGAGAAATAAAATCACGGCAACAATTATAAGAAACACCCCGGGTTTTAAAGCAACCTTTAAAGAGTTTATCATTTTCTTAATTCCCTCGAATAAAACCCTGAACATCGGTATAAATATCTTCCTCTTTCGATAAATAATAAAAATTAAAATCACGATCAAAAGTATAACCACAGATTTGACCATTAATTCATTAGCATAAGCAAAACTTAAAAACAAGGCTTCTTCTCTCTCTACAAGTTTCTTTTCAAAAGTATATTTAACTCCTGAAACAGGAACATTCACCTTTACAGAAAGCAACCCCGCTTTTCCCGCGGCAAATTGCTCGCTTATTTTATCCACCCCTGAAACTACAGCTTCCTTAGTAACTGCGGGCATGGATTTAGCTTTCTCTTCCGATAAAGACATTTCTTCCGCTTTATCAGACGATGGCTCTCCAGCTATACCTTCCTCATCTTCCAGGACACCCGAGACATCTTCTGCCAATATCGAGCTGAAAACCTTTTGTTTGAGATTTCCGCCAAAGTTCATATAATCATAATCAACAGGCAAATAAAGAGTCCACTCCGCCTTATTTATTAAGATATCGGTAGCCGGAAAGTAATTCTTCTTTTTACCCAGGAAATCGAATCTTTCTACTTCTTCAGTATAAACAAACTCGATATCAAAAGGAGTAAGAGACCCGTCGAAGCTTCTTTTCGATCTTGCGAGCGGAATCAAAACTCTTCCATCTTCATCTTTTGAAGCCTTTTCCCTTTTTCCGTTAACATAAACACTCCAGATACTCACATCTTCAGGTAAATTTACCCTCAGAAACTGATCCCAGAGATTCTGCATCGTGAATGTGACCTGATGAACAATCTTACCGTCTTCCATGAAAAAAGTAACTCCTTTCGCCATATCGATAAAAGAGGTAAGAGCCTCCTCTTTTTCATACTTGGTAATACGAACCACCATATTGAAAGGGTGTCTCAGGTATTTAAAAGCAAAAAGAATCGGTCTGGCGGAGAGATTGCTGAGCTGTTGAGGTATCTTTTGAAAATCTATTCTTTCCAGGTTATTAAATTCCTGGACTTCGGCTTTAGCATCACTTTTAACCACTCCCGCGACATAACCCGATTCTCTTAATGATTCCAGAACCTCAAACCCTTCGAAATCCGCCGCTATAGTTTCTTCCGACAATAATTTTTCCGAATTCAGGGTCAATATTTTTGTTCCCTCGAATGGATATTCAAAAGATATATCGAGAAGTTGTCTTGCTTTTTCCTCTCTAACACTCCAATCCGCCACTCCTTCCCCGTCAACATCGACTACCTGATATTGTTCCGGCACAACAAGAGTAACAATATTAACCTTGTTCTGCATTACGTTCAGTTCGACCCTGGCAGTTACACTGATAGCGTCCGCTTCTATAGAAAGGAGATTGAAGATTTCGGAGTAAATTCTCGCGGGACCTCTATCTATTATTTTATCCTCTTTTCTCCATGAAATGTTCATATAGGAATTAGGAGAAATATAACCTCTTACAATGGTGTTATTTTTTGCCTCAGTTTTCTTGATCTCTTGAGCATTTTGTATACTAACGTCGAGACCGGTTCTCGGAATACTTAGATTTAAATAAGTAATAGGCGTCTGTGGAATATTAAAACTTAAACCCGCACTTCCTTTATCCGGTGACGAATTAACAGAAAAAATCACAATTACCGAATGCCGTCCGGTGACGCTTGTAGAAAGATAATGCCAGCCTCCTTCGGTTATTAAAGAAGCGGGCCTTCCGTCAAGTCGTACTTCCGAAATTGCTAAGGTCTCTCTAAAAAGAGGAATTTTAAGATAGGATTCTTTGTATTTGTTGAATATTTTCAGATCCATAAAAACGGTAAAAGTAGTACTTTCATCTCTCATTACACCATTATATTCCGCCTTTGTGATTATATATTCCCGGGGGGCTTTTAGTTCTACGTCTGATGGAGGCTTCATTTGCTCGAGAAGTTTTTTGAATTCCCCCCTCGAGAGTATTACTTCCCCACTCTCGACTCTGTATTCGGGCTTATATGTAACACCGGTCTGTTCCATCAGTTTAGAAAATTCTTCCCAGGAAAGTCTTATCTCATCAGCATCCAGCTTTAATAGAGAACGGAATTCTTCCCAATCGATGGTTATCTTTGAACCAGTGGAATTATCAGCTTCAAGGGAAAAACCAAAGAAAGAAGATACCAGGAGAACGTAAAAGCCAATTAAAACAATATAACTTAAAGTGTTTTTTATTCTCATATTGCGCCTCTATTTCGACCCGGCTTTTTTACTTCTCTTTGTTTTTACTTTTTTACCTGTAGTGTTTTTTGTTTCTTTTTTAAAAATTAAATCGGGTTTAAGCCAGACAATCAGAAAAACAAGAACAAAAACAACAAAAAGAAATTTGGAAATGAAAAAGAAAACAAAAGCGCCTATAATAAGAAGACCTCTTACTCCCTCGGGAGTTTTCAATTTCATCCAGAACTCTCTTTGGGAATAAACCCAATTCTTAAACTTAAGAAATAAATATTTTATTCTGAGCCTGAAACTATATATTACGTAAAGAATTATAGCAATAAAAAGAAATTCTAACAATAAATACACCCATTTCCTTGTGTATTGAAAATCCAAATAAAGTTGTTCATCTTCAATTACTGTTTTCGCGAAGCGATAAAGTTTCCCGGATGTAGGCACCTCTATCTTGAAGAGCGCAACATCTGTTACCCCTTTCTCTCTTTCTCTTTCTATATTTTCCGCAAAGCCGATTTCCTGTCTTACCTGGTTCATTATATCAGCCTGTTGATTAGCTGTACTCAATCTAAAATTACTTTTCAGCATCCTCTGTGTTTTTTGTATTTTTTCATCCTGGATTTGTTCCGCTCGATCCCAATTTTCAAGAGCTTGCTCGTACCCACGAACTTTTGTATAAGTAAAAACTCTGCCACCGCTCAATAAGGGACGAATTCCTGTCGCTAAATCTTCTTTCTCTATATTACCGCCAAAATGAAGATAATGATATTCCATAGGAAGGTAACAGGACCATAACATTTTACTTATTACAACGTCGGCTCTGGGAAACAAAAGCCTCTTCGAACCCAAAAGAGGCAAGGAATTGTTTTTATAATAGTAAAGGACCTCGACGTCGAATGATGAAATATTCTCACCCGTCGCTCTCGACCGAACAAGAGGTATCATAAACTTGCCCTCATTATTCTTAGAAGGTATCTCTCTCTTTCCGTCAACATACAGACTCCAGATTTCAGCTTCCTCGGGTAACATTAATTCTAAAAACTGCTTACCGGTATTACGCATAGTATAAATAACCCGGTTTATAACCTTACCTTCCGCGAGCAAAACCGAAACAATACTGGCATTATCGATAACCGTATTTACCATAGGAAGTTCTTCGTGTTTAGTCACTTTTAAAGTCAACAAAAATGGATGTCTCAAATACCTTAGACCCAAAATTAAAGGTCTTGAAGACATATTTACCAGCTCCAACGGCAATTCCTGGATATCGACGACATCTATATCCTCGTTCTTTACAATCTCAGCTTCGGCAGCGCTTTTCTTTTCAATCCCAAGAAAACCTGTTTCTCTTACCGATTTTACCACCTGAAAACCATCGAATTCTATTTCCTCACCCTCTCCGGTCAGTATCTTTTCGGCTACCACGGTAAAAGCCACAGCGCCTTCCTTTTCTCCTCCGAAAGGAACACTCAGAACTTTTCTGCCTTCGACTTCTTCTTCGCTCCAGTCCCTTATTTCCTGATAATTTTGACCCCTAACGTATAAAACACTATAACCACGCGGCACATATACCCGCGCGCTGGAAATTGAATTCTGGAGAACATTCAGTTTAAATGTCGAAGTCACCCGCAGGGCGTTATCCTCAACCGAAAGTAAATTCATTACTTCCGCGTAAGTCTTCGCCGGAACTCTCTTCTTCTCTTTTACAATTGTTCGATGAAGTCTTAAGGCAACGTTAGAAGTCGTGGAAAGAACAGCATTAACTCTCGAATAGTTCCCTCTTCTTGAAACGGTCATATATTTTGCTTGAGGTATCTCTACACGGGCGTCAGTTACAGGAATGTCGATATTGAATAAAGTAATAGCGGTTTTCGGAATGGTAAGATTTAAAACATCGGGACCTTTTTCAAGTTCGGTTTCAATGGAAAATGAAATGGTAATCTTATGCTGCCCTATCTTGTCGGTGGTAAGAACATACCAGCCGTTTTCAACCATAACAAGGGCATGATTACCATCTAATTCTATTTCCCTGAGAGCGACACTTTGAGGCATAATCTGTATTTCAGGATAGCTCGTTCTTTCTTTTTCGAATATTTCCAGATCAAATGTCGCGTCGAAGGTAGTACTGTTTTGCCCCATAACCCCATTATATTGAGCCTTTGTTATAAGATAATCTCCCGGAGGGATAACCGGAGAAATATCCGGCCTTTTCATCTTATCAAGTAACGCTTTAAATTGTTCACGGCTGAGCACCACCATTCCATTTTGGATATTGTATTCGATTTTAGCATCTTGCCCCGTTTGGGCTAAAAGTTTCTTAAATTCATCCCAGGAAAGCTTAATTTCATCTGTATCCATGTTTAGAAGTTTTTTAAACTCCTCCCAGCTTATTTTCACCTCACTGGATTCTTTGCCATTAGAAGATTCGGTCGCGTAAAGAGGCAATACAGAAAAAAAAGAAAAAAATACAAGAAAAAAAACTAAAATGACTTGCAAATACTTTAATTTAATCATTAACTCCTCCTTTTAATAATACTTTTAACATATTAGACTGTGAAATCTAATATTCGTTCCATAAAAAAAAAATTCAGTTCTCCGCTTCTGCGCAGAAAATACCGGGCATTCCCCGCGTTTATTGCCCCCGAAAATACTTTAAAAACAGCATAATTGCTATTACCAATATAAACAAAATTATTAAATAAAGAGGTGATCTCGGTTTATATTCTACACGCCGGTGAAAACGTTCTCCGAATTTCATTACCTATCCGTTTTTACCGGCAACAACTGAAAATCCAGCTTTTGATCTTTATCAGGCACAACTTCAACTAAAGAAACCGATGGATAGTATCCGTTAGAAACAACTTTAATTACATAATCTCCTGAAGTCAGGTATATTCTATAATAACCGGTTTCCGGATTACTGCTGGTTTCCGGATTAATCGAATTTTCGACCCGTATCTCGGCATAAATAGGTTTACCTGTTTTGGCATCATAGATTTTACCTTCGACAATATTATAATCCGGCTTTTTCCGAAGCTGTAGAAGCATATCCGTACCATTTTTCAAGACCACAACGGTATCGACAGGCAAATGGTTCTCCGAATAAACAGATAAGGGGTAAATCCCTTCCGGCAAACTAAATTTCATTTGCCCTTCTTCGATTTGGAAACTACCTGAATCAGCGAGACATAATAATCCCGAGGCAGGTTCGCCTTCTTCATCGATGAGGAGAATTCTCAAATCAAATAATTCCCTTGATTTTTTATTAAACGTTTCCGAAGAAATTCCAAAGCAAACTTTCCATGCGGGAAAATCGTAATAGCCTGCTCCAACGCCTAATTCAGCCAATCCGATGTTTGCCAATGTCATATCCACTTTGTCGGAAAGACGAAAAGCGAAACCGAAATTGAGAGAGAAATCTTCCCACCGGGAAAGGATAATTTGAGGTTTTATATAAACAGAATTAATTGGAGTTTGACCGCTCATAGTAAACCTTTCAGCTTCAAAATCCAGACCAAACGTCAATGTATCGGGATTAAACTTTATTCCGGAATTGAATATATAATGTTCTGTGGCCGGATCGGAAAAATATTCAATAAACTCGAAGTCCATATCGATAATAAACCACGAAATTCGCGTTCCCAAACTTATACCATATCCAAAACCGGTTTTATTGATAGAAAAACTGCGCATCTTTCCTTCTTCACGGCTACCGGAAAAATGTAAAGCAGGGTAAAGACTTATATCTAATACCCTTACGTACCTATTAACACCCGCTCTTACAAAAACATCCGAAAAGCCAAAATCAAATCCATCTGAAGTATAATCAAATCCGATACCTCCTTCAACTTCCGAAAACAACCATTTCCCTCGGATTCCCGCCAACAAATCTAAATCATTGGCAAATATATATCTACTTGCGAACGTCTGGATTCCGGCATCGTAAACAAATAGAGAAAATAAGAAAAATAACATTACGATTGTACTTCTTTGTAATCCTGAGTCTTGATACCCCAGCTCATAGAATCCGTATTATAAGCTATTCCGACCTTACAATCCTGATCCACCACTATTATTCCAAAATCGATTTCAAACTCCTGTATAATATCTTTGGCTGCTTCTTCCGCGCTATGTTCGGATAGATAATCATCCACCTTTTTCGCAATCATTTCTTTTGCTATAACTTCTCCTCTACCCGTAATCGTAATCGCACCCTTACCGGACGCATATATACCTCCGCCCAGTATAGGAACATCGCTTACTCTACCGGGAAGATGAAAAATAATTCCTCCGGTGGAAAGAGCAGCTGCCATATTACCAAAAACATCCATCGCAATCGCTCCAACTGTTTCATTAGAATATTGACGCTGCAATTCTTCAATTTCTTCCGAATTACAATGCTTGTTTGCTTCAAAAAGTATCCTCATCTTATCACTCAAAGGATTATAATTTCTGAACCCGCTATTTTTTGCGAAAAGAGTTGCCCCCTCACCGGCAAGTATCATATGCTTAGTTTTATCCGATACTTCATAAGCGACTTTCACAGGATTCTTCACATTTTTTATCGAAGCTACCGCGCCAAAATTTCCCTCTGAAGTTGCAATCGAAGCATCCATCTCGACTTCACCGGAAAGATTGGGAACCGATCCGCCACCGGCATTAAAAACAGAAGAATCTTCCAGTAACGCGACAGCTTTAACTACTGCCAGAGCCGCATCCCCACCTTCTTTCAAAACCACAAAACCCGCCTCCAACGCCTCTCCGATAGTTTTTTCTCTGAGCTGCGAATCGCGAATATTTTTACCGACTCCTCCGTGAACTATAAGCAATTGTTCCATAATTTTAATTCTACTAAAACCTTTGCATTTGTCAAGCTGCACCCACCCCACCACAACAATATTTTTCAACACAAAGGACACAGAGATTTCTTTTCAATTTACCCCCCATCCCTACTCCCATAAAAACACAGAGCGCACAGAGACCACAGCTCACAACCCCTTTTTGCTCGCTTACACTATAATTTTCTTTTAATTTTATTTAACTCAAAAAAATGAAATTAGAAAAGACATATTCTAAAAAATAAATACTCCAATCGTATTTAAGCGTTCATAAAAAATGTCTCGGAGACCGAGCGGG
>CAZVXD010000061.1:0-12730 GCA_964631335.1 uncultured bacterium | reverse complement strand
GGATACAATAAATTTTTAAAACTCATATTCGCAATCTTTATTTATCATTATATTTATTAAATTTTCGAACCTTCTGTTTAAAAAACACTGAGTTATGCAAAAATCGTTCTTACATACGTTGGTTTATTTTATATTAATTGAAAAAGCGATAATGTCAAGAATGAAAATGATAAATAAATGGGGTTGACAAATTCATAAATATGATTATATTCTTTGTATGACAAAGCACTTTGTAATAGGAGGAAGAAATGGGTAAAAAAGAGAGGATTTTTAAAACGTTTATTTTGTTTTTGCTTTTGCTTTTTGGGTGCAGTCAAAAGTATGTCGATGATAGGGGAAGGTCTCTCGAAGATAAAATTATTGCTTCGTGGGAAGAGTTGGATTGTAGTATTGTCGCGCGAGATGAGCAGGGTTTTTCTTTGGTTGTTAAGGTTAAAGATGTTGTCTTTATTGGGGCCAATCAAGAATTAAAAGAAGTAGATATGGTTGATTCTGATAAGAGGGAAGGAAGTATTGTTCCGTTCCTTTTTGGGAGTGTGGTTGTGGTCGGTGGTTCTTGTGTGGGGCTTAAGTGTACAAATTTCAGTGATTGGTCTCGTGACCCAAGGTGGGTGGAAGGTTGTGTTGTATCTGCCGCTTCTTGTGCTTTGGGTCTATCGATTATGAAATTTGGGGTGTCCGAGCGTCCAAAATCCGTTAAAATTATACCTGATTTTATTAAAAAAGATGCTATTCGCGTAGATAGTGCCGTCATTTCGATTGATAAGGTAAATATTTTGGTGGAAAATAAAAATCTCGAAAAAACTTATTATACAGATGAGAAAGGTATTATTGAATTGAAATTTAATGAAATCATTCCTGAGCCTGCAGAAGCTGATTCGGTACTTGGTCTTATAATACAATATGAGGATTTGGTTGATACAGTGGAGGTGAAGATAGGATTATAGGATATAGGATTTGGGATTTAGGATTTAGTTAAAACAAAAACTACAATTTCTATATGTGGAATGTTATTTTGGTTTATTGCGTTTGTGGGGTTTATTGAGTTTGTTGAGTTGAAACAAACAAAAAAATCAGTGTTTATCAGTGTAAATGATTTAGTCATCAGTAATTGGTCGCCAGTCACTGGTAAAAAAACCTTGGTTTCTACATTTGAATTGGTGTTGACCTTGGACTTTGGACTATGAACATTGGACCAAATACTTTTCTCTGTGTTCTCTGTGAACTTTGTGGTTCAATTTTTTTTGACTTTGGACCTTGTACTTTGGACGTTGGACTACTTTATAAACAAATTTCCCTGAAATTGCAATAATTACAAATTTTTTCGTTGGTCGTTTTTTTAAAGTTTTCTCTTGGAACCGGTATATTCTCGGAAACGTCTTCACAAAATGAATGCATTTCTTCAGTCTCTCTCTGAACTGTGTGTATGAAATTTTCTATCTGGTAATTTTGAAATTGAAGCTCTTTTTCTCTGTAAGTGGGGTCGAGATAAGCAGAAATAGCGTTAAATGTTTCCGGTTTGTTTTTTAAATGGTATGAAGCCCAGCAAACATATCCCATTAATTGCTTGTCGTGTTTTTTTCTGTCTTCTTTTCCCGTTTTCCAATCGATTATGTAATTTCTTTCTCCGAAGGGGAAAAGAAAATCGACTTTGCAATATAATTTTATGCCGTCGAGACGGAATTCCCCGTAGCCCGGTGGTTCGATAATCCATTTGTGTTTATGCGCGGTTGCCTTTTCTTTTATCCATTTAAACCTTTCGCTATTAAGAAGGTTTTCAAGATTGTTTTTTACCGATAGAAAAATATTTTCAATGTCGATTTTTTCGATTTCGCCGTAGTAGACCTCCGAAAATTTGTTTTGCCTGCAGTATTTATCTGTTTCTTTTTTTGTGAATTCAGTAAAAAGTTTGGTGTTGATTTCTCTTTCGGATTTAATCAATCTCGAGAGCAGGCTGGCGATAATATTGTGAGTGATTATTCCCACCGCGAGAGGTATGGATGTAAGTATTTTAAGTTCTTTTATTTTGTATTCAGAATAGTCGGGATCGAATTTCGGATAATAGTTGAAGAAGTACTGTCTCTGACACATTTTAAAAGTATCATACCTGCTTAAAGACCATCCTAAAATCGGCGTGTATTCAAATTTTTCAATCAATTTAAAACCCCTTTATTTATTGAATTCTAAGAAATATACTCGAAATGTCAATACTTTTTGTACATCTAAGACAATTTGAATGTAGGATTTGGGGGTTGGGATTTTGGGTTTAGTAAAGAAAATAAATCCTTTGTGTCATTTGTGTGAGAATTTAGATTTTAGTTAAAAAACAATAAAAAGATCTCTGTGATCTCTGTGGTAAAAATTTCGGTATGGGGAGTGGTTTTTGGATTGACAAAGATAAAATTTTTATTATAATTATGATTATAAAAACACAAGTACCTTTTTTTAAGATAAGAATATGATGGATTGTTTTTTTATTTTGTATATTTGCTTTCGGTGCTTATGAAAAGGAGAACGCCAAACCCCATAAATTGAGTTCCCCATGTTTAAACCCCGTGTTGTTTTGATTGGCTTTATAAAGGGTTATTTGTAATTGTAGATTTAGGATTTGTATTATGTTAAACATAAGGAAACAGGAGGAAAATATGTTAAAGAAATCCTTGTTGCTATTGTTGGGCATCCTGATTGTTTCAGGTGTTTGTTTTGCTCAGGAAGAGGCTGCCGAAGAGCCGATGGAAGATACAACATCTGCTATGGTCGAAGAGCCGGAATTAGCGATAGAAGATATCGTAATGTGTAGTGCTATCGAGGGTAGAGAACCTTCAGGAATTAACATTGTTTTTTCTAATGATTTAGAAAAGATATACTGCTTTACGAAGATTATCGGAGCTACCGATACTACCTCGGTGGATCATGTATGGTATATGGGGGATCAGCAGGTGGCGAGTGTAAATTTACCGATAAAATCTGCATCCTGGCGTACATGGAGTTCGAAGATGATTGGTAATTCTTTGGGTAAGGGCCGTGTTGAGATTGTAGATGAGGATGGTACAGTGTTGGGAAAGGCTGAATTTGAGATAAAGGCGGCGGAAAAAGAAACTGAAGCGTCTGAAGCTGAGGAATCAGAAGGACCTGAGGAAATGGAAATGGAAGGAGATGATAACGAATAAGAATTAGATTCATCTTCTAACAAAAAACGCCGTATTTAGACGATTTAGTTTAAATACGGCGTTTTTTTCCTTAATTATTATTTGTTAATAAAACTGTGTCCTGAGATTTCCATTTTTACAGAATATAGAGAAGTTCTGGCTGTGACGTAGAGTGTTTTCATGTCCGGTCCGCCGAAGGTTACGTTCGCGGGTTGTTCAGGAAATTTTATAATACCCAGAAGTTTTCCTTGTGGGTTAAATATCTGAATGCCGAGTCCTGAAGCTATATACAGATTGCCTTTCGAGTCGATCGATACTCCGTCGCCCCCGGAATTATCTCTTCCTTTTGCCTGGGAAAGTTCACAAAAAACACTTCCCTCTCCCAATTCTCCGGGTGAATTAACCGGATATGCCCGCATATCTTTCTGCATAGAAGGTATCACATAAAGCGTTTTTTCATCCGGTGATAGTATTATGCCATTAGGTGCTTTCAGATTATCTATGAGTTTTATTACTTTTCCGTCAGTACTTCTGTAGTAAACAGCCTGATTTCCCTGTGGTAAAGGTTCTGGTGCTCTAAATAGAGGATCGGTAAAGTAAATTCCTCCTGTTTTATCTACGACAAGGTCGTTCGGGGAGTTGTAACGATTTCTATTAAACTTATCCGTCAAAACTGTTACCTTTTTTGTCCCCGGATTAATTGAGACCAGCCGCCCGTCCATCTGACAGACGATTAGTTTGTCTTTGTCTTCGAACATAAGTCCGTTGGCGTGTCCTGAAGGTTCGATGAATACGGAAATTTCTTCGTTTTTATCCATCTTACATATTTTATTAGCGGATACATCACTGAAGTACAAATTTCCCTGCATGTCCCAGGCGGGACCTTCAGTGAACTGGAAATCACCCTGGACTTTTTTGACCGGGCTTACGGGACCTATCCCTTCTATGTAAGTCTTATCTTTGGCTGTACAAAATAATGTAAACATTGTTAATAGTAAGGAAAAAGTTAGTTTCTTCATTTTTTCCTCCTTGTTTTATGTTTTTTCCGATATTACTTCGCGTATTCTTTTGTTGGATGTGCCTTCCGTGTACTCTTTTATCTTTACCGAGTGTTCGTAGAATTCATCGAGACTTATTTTCTTGAGATAGAGCATTCCGTGTGTGGCTCGCAGTCTCGGGTGAGGGTTCTGTGAAAAATAATTATCTCCGAGGCATACTTTTATATTTCTGTATTGTTTTACCCATATTATCTGACTCAGTTCCGAGAACGGTCCTTCATGTTTATAAGAGGGAAAGGATGCTTCTCTCTGGGAACCGAAACAGTTCATGAAGGCGCTATTCAGAACAGAAATAGAGTTTAAAGAAACAGGTACTATAGAATTTATCTCGGCAGGATGGAAGGTTTCCCATACGTTCCTGTATCCCCAGATCTGAATTTTTTTATTATTATGTTTTTTCAGTGCCTCGGCGGTTGCCTGAAGAACTTTGTAATGGGTGTCGGGTCCGCTGGATTCGGGATCGAGAGCGACAGTGACAACGTCCGGTTTGACCTCGTCGAGTAATTCTACTATGGGCTCGACATCGCGATAAAATTCAGGTGATTCAGTGAACATCTCTCCTTTGTAAAACCCGAGTCTCAAATGATGGACCGATTCAGAAGGAAATCCCGTGTATCTCCAAAGAAGTTCCGCCTCCCACTCCCGCACCGAGCCTTTTAGTTTCTGTATATGTTCCAGATCTTTTTTGCCCGGATATTGAGTCTCAAAATAGTTGATAAGTTCGTGAATCCTGTTTTTTATCTGCGATATACTTTTTTCTTCGTAAATTTTTATTATATTCCTCAGTAAACGCCTGCTTTCAGACTCATTTATTATTTTTTCGTTTTGGCTGGCTATACCATCGAGATAAAAATGTATGTCTTTATTCATTCCTTCTCTGTTGTCGGAGTCGAAGTAGCCCTCTTCTAATAAGTTTTCAAAATAAGGAGATTCTATAAAATGCAGTAGTTTCTTTACCAGGTTCAGCATATATTTGTTGGTTACGGATACAAAACCGCTTGTCATATAAGCAAAATGATGAGAGTTTTTGGGAGTCCGGATTAGATGCAAGAAATAGGGCAGGTACCCAAGCATGATATCGTCGTGGTGAGGAGCGGTGTGTAGAAAGGATAAATTTTCCGGTTCTTTTAAACCTTCTTCAATAGATGCGAGCAATTTTCTCTCGATTTTTTTACTTATTGCTTTGTAGTTGTTTTGTTCTTTTTCCAGTACTTTTTTGGAAAAACGGTTTTTCTTGTAATCCTTTTCAGTAAGATTCGCGATTCGCGTTTTGTTCCGCAGGGATAAATCGATTACCACTCTCGCTACATCTTCTTGATTTAGTTTTTTAGTCGAGATTAATTCTTGATAGTTGCGTTCGATAAGCTCATAAGCTGCGCCTCTTGTTACATAAAATCTTGAATTCGGGAGTTTCTGTAAGACGGTGGCGGGATAAAGATTACTCATCTCGTTTTGTACGGCGTCCGCTACCATTTTAGATTTGCTTGTTCCGGCGGCAAAAGTAATGGCTGACACTTCTTTATTAAAAGTTATCGTTGATAAACCTATTGTGGTTACGCATCTTTTTGACGTAGCTTCGATACCTCCCAGATCGGTTGCCGCCGCTGCCTGAGTTTCATAATTTGTGGCTGTTAATCTGGTTGTCGAGTAAAAGTCGGAACCTCTAACGTTGAAAGCTATGTGTCCGTCCGGTCCTATCCCTCCCAGAAAAAACCCTATTCCTCCCATTTTTCTTATCTTTTCTTCGTAATCCGTGCAAAATTGATCTACCGAATGTATTATCTTTTTTTCGATTTCTTCTTTATGGTTATGAGGATATCTGTTACGGAGAGATAAATCTACTCTTTCCCCGAAGAATATTTCTTTGGCTTCCGAGTTTCCCGGTATCCCTACTTTCGAGGTATCCATTAACATTGCTTTATTTTTATCTAATCCCAAACCTTTAATATAGTATTTATTTATATACTGGTAAAAACTATTTTGTTCGTTCGGATCCATCGGATAAAATTCGTCCATCTGAACAAATCTGAGACTTTTTATTTCGGGAGGATTTTTTGTTTCTATTTCGTAAGTTTCAAGTTCTTCTTTTACTTTTTTGTTTTTCCAGTTATCCAGGAAATATTTAGCCCATTTTATGAAAAACTCCGGGGTTTTGCCTGTCGGCAGTGAGATAACTCCCCCCGGGTTTTCCTTAACCCATTCTATGAAACATAAAGCTGTAATCTTGCCAAGCATCGGAAAATTATCTACGACGATACATGGGATTTTCTCGGTGGGCGGATAAATAGCCTGTCTGCCCGTTTGCTTTATAACTTGTTTTTCAACATGCGAAAGATTAATTTTTTTCGTCTCCTCCATTATTATAAGTATAGGGTAGAAAGAATTTTAGTCAAGTGAATCCTGATGTGCTATGTGAAAAGCCAGGGATATAAAAGTCCCTCTTTTTTATTGAGTATTGAATTCCGTCCGAGAAAGACGTGGTCGATTCCCCCGGCGTGTTTATTCGTAAGGAATACTGTTCGAGAAAACCAGAGTCAATTCTTCCAGCGTTAGAATTGCTCTTTATCTCTCGCTCTCACTCTTTTCGGTTTTTTCAAAACCGAAAAACCCTACCCACCTGCCCCGTGGAATAAGTCTCTATTCCATGGGGTGAACCCTCCGAGACGCAAACCTTTCCGGCAATCCCTCTGATTCTTGCCGACGGAATTAAAAAAAATGGGGGGAAGGCAACTGTTTAGTAACGCTTGACTATTAATTTTTATTTCTTATTTTTGATTAATAAATTGGAGGTAAAATTATGCAAAATTGGAAACTTTTGACAGATAAAAAAATAGCGGGTAATACAATATGGCAGTACGCGAGTTTGTTTTTTATTATTCTCGGACTACTTATACTCTGGCAGATTTCTCTGTTTTTTTTGAGGCGAATCGCGAATAAGTTTGAAGCAAAGGGTAGAAAGTTTATGAGTATCACAATACACGCGATTATGAAATCTTTGTTATTGTTTTATCTTGTGATAGGTTTTAAAATCGGAATAGCTCTTCTTACTCTGGCGGAACCGGTTTCCCTTTTCTTTCATACTGTTGTATCGATTCTTTTTATAGCCGCCATCGCGCGGTTGGTTTATTCGATGGTGGACGTTGTGGATGCCCGTATGCGTGATCTTGCGGCAAGTTCCGAAAGTACGGTGAGTGAGATGTTGACCTCTTTGATTGGTAGATCTCTTAAAATTATCGTGATTTTTATAGCTCTATTACAGGTGGTAACGCTGTTAATCGATAAACCTTTGACTTCTGTACTCGCCGGGCTGGGTATCGGGGGTTTGGCTTTCGCACTGGCTGCTCAGGATACTTTGAAGAATTTTTTCGGTTCCCTGGCTATTTTTAGCGATAAACCGTTTCTAATAGGGGAAAGGGTTGTTGTCGATGGTCATGACGGACCTGTAGAAGACGTGGGGCTTCGTTCGACCCGTATTCGAACTTTAGAGGGACATCAGGTTAGTGTACCTAATGGAGAATTAGCCAATAAAACAATTCAGAATATAGGAAGACGACCGTATATAAGGAGACTTTTTAATATAGGAGTTACATATGATACGCCGCCTGAAAAGATCGAAAGAGCGCTTGAAATCATAAAAGATATATTGAAAGACCATGAAGGTATGAACCCCGAGTTTCCTCCCCGGGTGTACTTTAATGAATTTAATAGCGATTCACTTAATATTCTCGTAATATATTGGTATCATCCACCCAATTATTGGGATTTTTTACAGTTCGGGGAAAGAATTAATTTTGAAATTTTAAATCGTTTTAATTCTGAAGGGATCGATTTCGCGTTTCCAACCCAGACTTTGCATCTCGCGGGAGATAAAAAGCGTCCTCTTAATGTCGGTATCGTGAAGGATATTCCGGAAAAGAAAAAGTAAAAGTTTCGAATTAGTACTCGGGTATAAAATTTTGAGAGGCAAAGGAATTTTTTTTAACTAAAACCTGAGACCTAAAACCTGTTACTTGGCTTTTCTTTCACTTAACATTAATAAGAAAAGCAGTGTTCCGTAAAAAAGGAAATAGAAAACGCCTTCGATAACTATCTTTTGCGCGTTGACGTTTAAAGGTTTGAAGAAAAACAGACCTACAAGAATAGAAAATATTCCTAAAAGACAGGTTGTTAGTGATCGGTACGAAGCCACCCGGTTTGCCACCTTGTTTTCTTCGTCTAAATAATGAGCGCAAAGAAAATCCGTGGCTGTTAGAACCGGTGTAAACATGAATAAAACGAAAAAATAAAGAAAGTGTAAAGAGGGTGGGGCGGAATCGGATAAGAAAAAAATAATGACGGCTAAAGGAATTATACCGTTAAATCCTATTCTGGTACCTACAAAAATATAAATGAACGTTAATAAAGTTACTGTCCCGCTTATATAGAGAAGAATCTTTATACTTTTTATCATTAAAACCCCCTTAATAAAACTAAACATATTAAGAAAAGAAAAAAAAGCAAGGATTAAATATATTTGAAACTCTAAAAAGTTTACCTCTTGACTTATCTGTATTTTTTTCATATAAGTATTGAAAAAGGAGAAAAAAATGAAAATATTTATACGTAATTTTTGTTTGAGTTTTGTGTTAGTCTTATTGTTATTTAGTTCTTTCAATATATTTAGTTGGCCTAATATTCCGAAAATTCCCAAAGTGCCGGGTGTAACTGATAAAATTGTCGATAAAATTCCGGGTCTGGATAAAATATTGAAGAGTGACCCTCCCATAACTACAAATCTGAAGGACGCGATAACTGAAGTATCTATATTGGACGATTACCAGCCCGCTTCACTTGATTTTTTATGGATGGGAGATTTGCCGAGAAATAGTAAAGGCGCTTTTAAACTCGAACGTCCCGGATTATTCGAATTCACAGCTCAGAGTTATTGTCTTCACGCGGGAACCTATTCTCCAGGTGAAGGAAATGGGTATCTTTATGCTCCGCTTAAGGGACCCCAAAGCGATATTGTCGGAAATGTTCTAAAGAATTCATATAAACATCCGGATATCGAGCAGACCAAAGTTCAGGTTTTACTGTGGGCGATTATTGCCCGTACGAAACTTACGGACATGTCAAGAGAGAATCAGTTGATTGCGTCAAAACTTTTAACGCCGGAGGAAATGTTCGAACTCAACGGAGGAGCTCTTGGCCTTATTCCTGAAAACTTTAAAAGGGAAGCTTTTGATAAGGTTCCGGAAGAAGTTAGAACGGTTCTTGAGGCGGAAGCAAAATTGCGTGAAAAGCTTACTTCTATTGAGGCAAAATATGAAGATCTGGAGAAAATCGCTGTTCTTTCCGGAAAGGTCCCGATGGGTAAAGACAGCAGGAAGGCGCCTTCGGGAAGATGGTCATATCATCAAAACGGTTATTTTATTCGTTTCTTTCCTATGGGGTATAGCAAAGACAAAATACAGATTTCTATTCCTCCTAAAATTACAATCGAAAAAGATAACAAAGGTAGAATAATTTCTCTTAAAGATGATGAAGGGAATATGATAGAAGTCGAATATGATGATGCAAGTTCTATGAAGCTGAGTAACGATTCGAAAGTTACGGCGTACGCTTTTAAGAAAGTCCGGTTCGTTAAAACGCTTACCATTCCACCCCAGATGGTTTTAGACCTGGAAGCTGATTGGGTAGGGAAGGGATGGGTTTTTAAAGGACAACCTTCAGGTAAAGGTTCTCCGTCCAATTTATTAAAATTTTCCGGTATCTCTAAACGTTATAAAGAGGCATCGGAATATAGAGAAGAATTAAAGAAACTGGATAAGGTTTTAAAACTTAAAGGCGGGATTGAAGATTTGATGGATCTCGTTCATTTTAAAATGGCTATAAAAAGTTTGTCTTATGATAATCCTGTTAAGAACAGAATCTGGTCGAAAACGCATGCCGATCTTGCGAATGAAGCAATTCAGTATTTGATAATCGAGAAAGAAGGAAGTTATGTCTGGGCTTTCGTGGATGGGGAGGAATATTATCGGAAAGGAGCAATAAAAACTTTCTTTTCAATGTTGAAGTCTTTTATCTCGTTGCCGGTTTACGCTGATGAAAGTAAAATTCCCTGGTTTAATCCAGATGAGAATGTCGGAGCGCCTGTAAATACTTCCAGGCAGAGGATCGGCAATTCGGGACGTCCCGCGATAAGCGATGAGGAAAAGAAAAAAGCCTGCGACCAGATAAACTCTGATATAAAAAACGAAGAAACTGTTTTAAAAGCGTATTCCGATAAAGGATTGCTCGATGCAGCGAAGGCTAAAGGGTACGATGGCTATGAGTATAACAACTGCGTTAGGAACGCAGCGGAGAATGCTTTTAATAAGGGTGGCTATGAGAATTATAACGATATGAGTCCTGCTGAGCAGCAAAATGTTCTCAAGCAGCCTCCTTCGGGGCAGCAGGCGGGTAAGAGTTTGGAATCTCCCATGCATACAACTCTTGATTGCAGAATAGTAGAAAACTGGACAACTCAGGACTATATAAATAAATTCGGAAAGTTGGCGGGAAAAGCTCTGCAGCGAGCTCACCGCACGCATGAAGGTTTTCATCAGAGAACGTGTAAGGATAAAACCAAATATCATGAAGTGCCTCCCGGACAGGGCTATGGTTGGCCGATTGATGGTGATGGCTATGAAGATTATATGAAGGATCCTGATAGTTATAGTGCGGATGAAAACGGTGCTTATAAGGCGGGTATTGATGATAAGAAAAAATCCCTGGTGAAGTTGGGATGCTGAACTTAATTATTGGTTAATTGGAAAAATACAACTAATTCATATATAGTGTAATTATATCGATTAATAGATAATTTTAGATGAACGTTTGTACAGACGAAATGAGAAATTATTGGAACGAGCGTTTCGCCTCTGAAGGTGGAATCTGGGGTATGAAGCCGAGTAAAACCGCTTATTATGCCCTTAAATTGTTCAAAAATCTTAATGTAAGATCGGTGATTGTTCCGGGTTCAGGATACGGGAGAAATACAAAATTGTTTGTGGAAGAGGGCTTTAAGGTTGTAGGAGTGGAGATATCAGATGATGCAGTTAAACTGGCGCGAAAATTTGATACGAAAAGTAAATTTTATCGTAAAACGGCACTGGAAATAGATTCAATCAACGGAAAATTTGACGCTGTTTACTGTTTTAATTTACTGCATCTTTTTAGAAAAAAAGAGAGATTACTTTTTATAGATAAATGCAATAGAATATTAAGTAATGATGGATATGCTTTTTTTGTGGTGTTTTCAGATAAAGAGATTAGTTTTGGGAAGGGTAAGAAAATTGAGGAGAATACTTTTGAAAGTAAACCTGGAAGGATAGCTCATTATTTTACCAGGGAAGATTTATTGGCTCATTTTAAGGATTTTGAAGTTATAGAGATAGGAGAGATGGACGATGAGGAAAACCATGGTGAGGTCGGAGAACATATCCATCATTTAAGATACGTTTTTTGTTCAAAGCGAGATTACTAATTTTTTGAGAACGATTAACTGGTGTTTTATTGTTTCTACTAAGGGTCCCCAATAAGTTTTTTAATTTCTTTTAGTAAGTCTTTAGCTTCGATAGGTTTTTCCATGAAAACGTTTACCGGCATATATTCTATATCTTCTTCCTGCCCCAGGTGAAATTTAGCCATTTCCGAGTCCTGATTTACAGCTGTTATCATAATGATAGGAAGTTCCTTTAGCTTATCGTCAGACCTGATTTTTTCGCTTACCCATATACCATCGGTTTTTGTTTTCATCATAATATCCAACAATATAATATCGGGGGTTTTTTCCGTAACTTTTTTGAATGCTTCTTCACCATTTCTGGCAGTTCGAGTTTCATACCCATTGCCCTGCATTATTATTTCCATGGTTTCCACGAAATCAGGGTCATCATCAACAATAAGTATTTCTTTTGGCATTATTTCTCCTTTTTTTTGATTACCGGAAAGCTTAATTCTACTGTGGTTCCTTTATTTAATTTGCTTTTTACTTTTATAATTCCACCATGAGCAGCAATTATTCTTTTGACAAGAGAAAGCCCGAGCCCCATACCTTCTTTTTTGTGCTCGGGTCTCGCGTTTTGCCCACGAAAGAAGATATTGAATATCTTTGGTAGTTCGTTTTTCTTTATACCTATACCCTGGTCTTTTATTTCTAAGAGAAAACGGTCTTTCTCTATTTTTGTCTTTATTTTTACAGCGTTTTTGGGATTGCTGTATTTAATCGCGTTATGAATTACGTTTACGAAAGCTCTTCTTAAGAGTTCCGTATTTCCGTAAATCGATGGAAGATTGTTGGATATATTCCAGTTGATTTTAATATTGTCTTCCGCGGCGAACGCTTCCATTTCTTCAATAAGAGAAGAGAGTAATTCTTCCGTATCAATTTTCAGGATTTCTATTTCACTTGTTCCTTCTTCAAGGTGAGAGAACATTAACAGATCATTCAAAAGTTTTATAACGTCATTGATTCTTACTTTTGCTCTGTTGAGAAGTTCT
>CAZVXD010000060.1:0-12856 GCA_964631335.1 uncultured bacterium | reverse complement strand
ATACTTCCAACATGCCTGTTACAGCGAGAGAGTCCAGTATATATACGGGAATAACGATGGCCGAGTATTTCAGAGATATGGGTTATGACGTGGCGCTTTTTGCCGACTCCACCTCGAGATGGGCGGAAGCTCTAAGGGAAATATCGGGTAGAATGGAAGAGATGCCCGCGGAAAAGGGGTTTCCCGCCTATTTATCCAGTAGACTCGCCGAATTTTACGAGAGGGGTGGTAGGGTTAAAGTAACGGAGGATAGGTTAGGTTCGGTTAGTATAGTGGGAGCAGTTTCTCCTCCTGGTGGAGATTTTACTGAACCGGTTACCAGTCATACCAAGCGTTTTGTAAACACTTTTTGGGTTCTGGATAGAGAACTCGCGAATTCCCGGCATTACCCGGCGATTTCCTGGACAGAATCTTACTCCGGTTATTTAAATCAAGTCGCCAACTGGTGGGAAAACGAAAGTTTACCGATTAAGGAATTACGCGGCAAATTAATGGAGATTCTTTTAGAAGATTCGCACCTGAGAGAAATTGTTCAACTGGTTGGGGAAGGAGCTTTACCTGAAAAGGAGAGACTTACTTTAAGGAAAGCCGAACTTATAAAAGAGGGTTTTTTACAGCAAAACGCACTTTCCGAAATCAATGCTTTTTGCGTGGCGGAAAAACAATATAAAATGCTTAAGATGATTTTTGAGTTTGGGAAAAGGGCCGAAGAACTTTTAGATATGGGAGTACCGTTATTTAAAATCGAGGAACTGCCTGTTTTTAATGAAATAAAAAGAATGGGAGAAGAAATCAAAAACGAAAACCTGGAAAAATTTGGTGAATTAAGTTCAAAGATAGAACAGGCTTTCGATGATCTTAAAAAAGAATATGGATAATTTATACGAAAAAAAACATATCGGCGCTAGCGCCATAAGCGGACCTCTTCTTGTTGTTGAAGGAATAAGAGGTGCTGGTTTCGCGGAAATGGTTAGAGTAGAACAGGGAGACATTAAAAGAACCGGCAGGGTGATCGAAGTGGATGACGATAAAGCGGTAATTCAGGTTTTTTCCGGTACAAGCGGTTTAAGCAGGGAGGAAGTGAGAGTCGGTTTTACCGGTTCTCCGATTACGATTTCAGTGTCCGAAGAAATGCTGGGTAGGGTTTTTGATGGGTTGGGTAATCCTATCGATGGTGGTGGGGTTATTTTTGGTGAAGAAGAAAAAGATATCAATGGTTTTCCCCTCAATCCTGATGCCAGAGAGTATCCCAGAGAAAATATCGTGACAGGTATATCGGCTATAGACGGACTCGCGACTTTAATCAGAGGACAGAAATTGCCGATATTTTCTGGCGCAGGTTTGCCGCATAATGAAATGGCCGCGCAAATTGTAAATCAGGCAAATATATCTGAGGGGGAAGAATTCGTGATCGTCTTCGCGGCTATGGGAATTAAGGCTGATGAAGCAGATTTTTTCCTGAAAAGATTCGAAGAAGGAGGAGAGTTGAAGCGTCTTGTCACGTTTCTAAACCTTGCCGATAGTCCTTCGGTCGAGAGACTTATTGCCCCGCGTTGTGCTCTTACAGTGGCTGAGTTTTTGGCTTTCGAGAAAAACAAACACGTTCTGGTTATCCTGACAGATCTTACAAACTATTGCGAAGCGTTAAGAGAAGTCGCTTCTGTCAGGGGAGAAGTGCCTTCCAGAAAAGGTTATCCCGGATATCTTTACAGCGATCTTGCTTCTCTTTATGAGAGAACCGGCAGAGTTAAAGGTAAAAAAGGATCTATTACCCAGATACCTATATTGACTATGCCGAATGATGATATTACCCATCCTATTCCGGATTTGACGGGTTATATAACCGAAGGGCAGCTTGTTTTCTCCAGAGAGATGTATCAAAAAGGCATCTATCCTCCTTTCGATCCTCTTTCTTCACTTTCTCGTTTAATGAAAGACGGCATTGGGAAGGGGAAAACCCGAAAAGATCATTCTAATCTTTACGGGCAGCTTTATTCTTCTTATTCGAGAGTCCAAAGAGTTCGTTCTCTTGCCTCTATAATAGGAGAAGAAGAATTATCTGAAGTGGATAGAAGGTATCTCGATTTCGGAGACAAGTTCGAGAGAGATTTTCTCGGGCAGGATTCGAGAGAAGCGCGTTCTGTGGAAGAAACATTGGATATTGGCTGGAAGCTGCTGGATATATTACCAAGAGGTGAGTTGACAAGGGTTAAGGAAAGAGAAATAGAGGAGTTTATGGGAGCTTAAATGAAAGTCACTCTGACTCAAAGCAATCTTTTAAAGCTGAAAAAGCGAATGAAAATAGCACAGGAAGGATATAACCTTCTCGATGAAAAGAGAGAAGTGATGATTATGGAGCTTATGAGAAATATACGGGGTTTCAAAGAGATGGAAGAAGAAATAACCCGCAAGCTGCAAGAAGCGTACAATTCTCTTGAAAAGACAGTGGTTTCCAAAGGAAAACAGAAAATTACGAATTTTGCCAAAGGTGGTGAAGAACCTTCTGTAGATGTTCGTATGCGTTCCGTCATGGGTATACCTGTTCCCGAGCTTCTTGTGGATGTTCCGGAAAAAAAAGTTCAGGTCAGCCTCGATTCTACGGATGAATATTTTGATGAAGCTCTCGATAAATTCAGGGGGCTTATCGATTTGCTTGCCAGATGGGCGGCAAAAGAAGTTCTTATATGGAGACTCGGTTCGGAGATAAGTAAGACTCAAAAAAGAGTAAACGCTCTGGAAAAGATTTTTATTCCTGAATATAAAACGGACATAAAAAAGATAGAAGAAAACCTCGAAGATGAAGAAAGAGAAGAATTTTTTAGAGTTAAAAGATTGAGTAGAGGAGAATAATTAAATGGATAAAATTCTTTTATATATTGTATCCGGAGAGACAAGAGGTTCATGGAATAGAGCTATAGAGATTAGCAAAGGGCTTTCCGCGACTCTTTACGCGTTATTTGTTGTGGATAAAGACATCGTAAGGACAGTATCGGATTTAAGAAAGGCGGATGAAATAGATACAGCTATAAAGATAGAAGAAGAAGGCTGGAAATATTTATATTATCTTGAAGATATGGCGGTAAACGAAGGAGTCAGGACAGCCCTTTTCGTAGAGGAAGGAGATACCATAGATATTCTTAGAAAATTCGTGATAGAGAAAAAAATCGAGCTTCTTATAATCGGACACCGCAGGGGGCAGGGTATAGAAGGAAGGAGAGAAGAAAGGATGGTGCAGCAGTTGATAGAATACGTTCAGTGTCCTATTCTGATAGAAAAAGAGGGAGGAAAATGATGATTGAAGAATTTCTTGATGAGGATTTAATAGTTTTTGTGGATAAAGTCGAAGATAAATTTACGATGATTGAAAAAATGGTGGATCGGGCTCTTAAAAAGGGTATTATAATGACCAGAGAACCTATCCTGCATAAGATCAGAGAAAGGGAGGAATTGGAAAGCACGGGAGTTATCGAAGGTATAGCTATACCTCACGCGAGAACTGAAGCCGTAAAGGATTTGCTTATCATCATAGGGGTGATAAAAGGAGGTCTGGATTTTAATTCCCTCGATGGTGAACCTGTTAATATAGTTTTTTTAATAGTCGCTCCTGAAGATGCCAAACATGAATATATACAGATACTTGCCAGAATATCCAGAATGTGCAGACAGGAAGATTTCAGAAAATCTCTACTAGATGCCGATTCTGCCTCCCAGATAATATCTCTGTTGGAAAGTTTTGATAGATGAGAAAAGAATACTAATGAAGTATTACGCGGATTTTCATATTCATTCTAAATATTCCATGGCAACAAGCAAACACATGGAGATTCCTTTTATCGCCAGAGAAGCTAAGTCTAAGGGTATAGATCTTATGGGTACTGGTGATTTTACCAATCCCGGATGGTTGTATCTTTTAGAGAAGGAGTTAAAGGAAACAACGCGTGAAGGGATATACGAATTCGAGGGCGTCGATTTTATTCTTACCGCAGAAGTATGTAATATTTACAATGAAGAAGGGCATACGAAGAAAATACATTCTTTGATTATGTTGCCTGATTTTAACGCGGTGAAGGAGTTTAATAAAAATATAAGAAAATTCGGAAAGTTAGAAGCTGACGGAAGACCCACTCTTACCTTTTCACTGCGTGACCTTGCGGAGAATCTTTTTTCCGTCTGTGAAGACGCGATTTTTATTCCGGCGCATCTCTGGACGCCCTGGTTCGGGCTTTTTGGTTCCCAATCCGGGTTCGATTCAATAGAAGAAGCTTTTGGAAATTATAGTGATAAGATTTATGCCGTAGAAACCGGTCTTTCTTCTGATCCTCCCATGAACTGGCTTTTATCTTCTCTTGATAAAATAAGCCTGATTTCAAATTCTGACGCGCATTCACCGGCTAATATAGGCAGAGAGGCTAATTGTTTTAAAGAGGCTATAGATTATCCCGGGCTTTTAGATATTTTAAAAAAACAGGATACAGAATTGTTTGATTATACAGTCGAATTTTTTCCTCAAGAAGGGAAATACCATTATGACGGACACAGAAAATGTGATGTAACCTTCCATCCTGAAGAATCTAAGAAACATAATAATTTATGTCCGGTTTGCGGAAGACCTCTTACATTGGGTGTTCTTCATCGTGTTTGTGAACTCGCGGATAGAAAGAAAGCTGAAAAATCCGGACGAGTTGGATATAAGAGACTCATTCCTCTTCGGGAAATAATAGCAAATTCTTTGGGTGTGGGAACTAAATCCCGGCTTGTGGAAGATACCTATAGAAAATTGACAAAATATTTCGGTAATGAATTTAGAATTTTAGTAGAACTTCCGGAAAAGGATTTGACTGCGTTTACCGATGATAAAATAGCTAAATCGGTTATAAAAGTCAGAGAAGAAAACGTGGAAATACATCCGGGATACGACGGGGTGTACGGTAAAATTTTAATTCCGGAGGACGGACCCAGTAAAGTTACAACCCAGGGGTCTCTTTTCTGATGAAAAAAATATTCGCCCCCTGGAGGTATAAATACATAAGAAATCCGAATTCTGAGAATTGTATTTTTTGCAAAGCCGTTTCGTCGAATGATGATAGAAAATCCGGTGTGCTTTTCCGAGGAGAATTCTCATTTGTAATCATGAATAAGTACCCCTATAATAACGGACATATAATGGTTGCTCCTTATAAACATACAGGAAATTTCGGAGAGATGAATGAGAATGAGATGCTGGAAATGTCGCTTTTTCTCCGGAAGTGGCAGGAAGTTATAAAAAAAGCGATGAAGCCCGATGGTTTTAATCTAGGAATGAATATAGGAAGGATCGCCGGTGCCGGATTTGAGGACCATCTTCATTATCATCTTGTGCCCAGGTGGAGCGGAGATACTAACTTTATGCCTATAATTGCTGAAACAAAAGTAGTACCTATTTCAATAGACGAAGCCTACGATATTTTGTTGGAGGCTCATAAAGAAGTTTCGGAATAAAAATATAAAAGTAGAATATGCGGTATGAGATTTATAGAAAAAAGGAGATAGACGCTTGACAATAAATAGTTTTTGCGTATCATTCTAAAAAAAAGGAGGCGAGGATGCGTTATTTAAAATTGTTTGTACCCGTATTGTTGATTGTTGTTCTGTTTATAGGTTGTGGTGGCGCGCCGGTTGTAGAGGAAGAACCGATTGAGGAACCGGAGATTGTTGTTGAAGATACGACTGAAGTTGAGCCTGAGAGACCGGAACTGGTTTTAAATCGAATATTTTTCGATTTCGACAAGTCCGATATTAAACCTGATGCCGCTGGTGTTTTAGATGCCAACAGTGAAATGCTTGAATTATATCCGGAAGTCGACATAGTTATCGAAGGACATTGTTGTAGAATAGGAACTTCTGAATATAATATGGCTCTGGGTGAAAGAAGAGCTAAAGCGGCTCACGATTATCTTGTCGGTCTTGGTGTTTCTGCTGATAGATTGTCTACGGTAAGCTACGGAGAAGAAAGACCTCTCGATCCCGAAAACCTGGAAATGAACCGCCGCTGCGAATTCGTAGTAAAGTAAAAAATAACCGTTAGAGTAAATTCAAAAGTTCGGAATGCCGAAGCAATCAAAATTGCTGTTTGTAGCTATTTTTTTGCTCCTGCTTCTTGCCGGATGTTTTAAACCGAAACATTTCGAGAGTTATTACTGGCAGCTGGATAGTCTAAGATATTACACGCAAAAGCAGTCGAAGCAAATAGCTCAGCTTCGAATAGATTTGTATACCAAATCTGAAGAGATGGCAGAAAAATTAGAGATGCTCAATACCCGGTTGAGTGAATCTGAGTCGCGTTTAACTCAGATAAATGAGAAATTGGGTAAGGGGAAAAAAGCGGATACCGATTCGGCAAAAGTTTCCTCTCTCAGCCCCGAGGCCAGGATGATATATGAGTCGGCTTATTTAGATTATGTTAAAGGAAATTACAATGAATCGATAGAGGGTTTCAGGTCTTATATTAAAATCGCTCCCGAATCTACTCTTTTGGACAACGCGCTGTACTGGGTGGGAGAGTGTTATTATGCCATGGGGAAAAGGCAGGATGCGGTTAACACGTTCAATGAATTGGTAAACGGATATCCCGAGAGCAATAAAAAACCAACCGCGTTGTATAAAATCGGTATAATATATGAAGAAGCAAATGAGTTAAAAATTGCCAGAATGTATTTTAACCGGGTTATAAAAGAATATCCTAATTCCCCTGAAGCGGCACTTGCCGGCAACAGGTTGAATCAATGAATATATTCAGAATTTTTTTAGAATCGGGTATCGCGGTTCAAATTATTATGGTAATTCTTGTGTTTTTTTCTGTCTGGTCATGGGCTATATTCTTTAAAAAAACCTATGAGTTAAGATCCGCGAAGAAGCAAATAAAGGTATTCTTGAATAAGTTTAGTTTTCATGGAAATATAGAAAAAACTTCTAATCTCGGTTATTTATTGGATAACAATCCATACGGAAGGGTCTTAAAAAGCGGGCTTGAAGAGTTCCGGTTTCTCAAGACAAATGTTAGTTCTAAAGCTATTCAAATGGCAGATAATGTAAAACTGGCAATGGATAGGGCGAAAGAAACAGAAATAGAAAATCTGGAAAACAATTTGCCTATTCTAGGAACTATTGTCGCGGCAAGCCCGTTCTTAGGACTTTTAGGTACAGTGTGGGGAATTATGGAGGCTTTTCTGGAGATAAGGGCTCGTGGTTCAGCTCATATAATGGTAGTTGCTCCGGGTATTACAGATGCCCTGATTTCTACTGTTTACGGACTACTTGTCGCCATTCCGGCTTTAATCTTTAATAATCTTTTACGCAGTCGTATAATCAGGATGGAATCTCGTCTCGACTCTTTTATCAATGAAGCGTTCGCGAACCTGAAAAGAGGTTTGATTGAGGAAGAATAGAGACAGAGGTCTAATTCAGGATTTAAACATAACAAATCTTGTGGATGTAGCTTTAACAATTCTTGTGGTTTTTATTATTACAGCTCCCATGATGACACCTGGAATAGATGTGGATTTACCGCGGACCGATGCTTCCCTGCCTCATGATGAAGAAGGGGTCACCGTTACAATAAAAAGTAATAAAGATTTATTTATAGATAATGAGAAATTTGAATCGGTAAAATTTGAAACGGGATTAAAAGAAATTTTGAAAGAGAAACCGCCCGGAATAACCGTTTATCTTCGTTCGGATAAAAACATTGATTATGGTTATGTGGTGGAGGTGATAGGTGAAATGAGGAAAGCGGGTGTAACGGAATTGGGTTTGGTGGCAGAGTTTTCCGATAGCAGATGAACCGATTTTATTTGTTTTCTTTGTTGCTTCACACTACACTTTTTTCTACACTTGGAATTACCACAAAGAGCCGTTTGAAATCCAGGCCGGAAGTCGAGATTTACAGGGTAAACATCGCTCCTCTTCCGCAGCCCAAAGTTAAAGGGAAACGTGAAAATCTTAGTAATCCCGAGTTAGAGAAAGAGATCGAGAGAAAAAAGGAAGAAGAGAAATCGGTTCCAAAAGAGAAAAGAGATATTAAAAAAAGCGGTGAAAAGAAAAACGAAAAAAAAATTACCCGTAAAAAAGGGTTGCCCGACGGTTTACCCGATATAAGCCCGCAGATTTATACAGGAAGCGGCAGGGGGTTTAATTATTCCTATTATTTGAATATTCTTTTAAGTAAAATCGGACAGAATTGGAACAATCCTTATAAAAATAAAGATGTAATTTTGAAAAGTGTGGTTTATTTCGAGGTAGATGAGAATGGTTCGATTTCAAACATTAGAATTGAAAGTGATTCCGGAGATGAAATATATAGCGAGTCTACAATCAGGGCTGTGGCTTTAACCAAAAAACTTCCGCCTTTACCTCAGGAATTTTCCGACGACTATTTAAAAGTACATCTTGAGTTTTTAACCGCCAGATGAAGAAATTTTTTTTAGTTAGCAGGTTTAAAATATTATTTTTTTTATTTGTGCCATTTCTGAGTATCTACTGCCAGGATGTGTTCCTGCGGCTTACCGATTACGCCGGCGGTAAAATCAATCTGGTAATCGATTCTCTCCGTGTTCAGGGTTCTGCCGGGTTTGCGAGGAAAATTAGAAACATCGATAGAATAATGAAATACGATTTGGATTATTCATTATATTTTGACCTTTATTCCGACACGACAATTTTTACTGGTGAGTTCGCCAAAAGCGGTGTATTCCTTAAAATTTCGGGGAATGAATCAAACCTGACGATTTCCCTGCAGGATTTTCGTTCTAAAGAAATGATAGGGGAGTTAAGTTTTCAAATTTCTGATGACTTCAGAGGTCTGGCGCACCATATTTCAAATCAAATTATCGAAAGGCTTACCGGGGAAAAAGGAATCGCTACATCAAGGATTGTTTTTTCCTATATGGAAAACGGAAAGAAAGAATTAGGATTAATCGACTATGACGGTTCCAATTTTTCGCAGCTCACAGATAATAAGAATTATAATCTTTTTCCGTGCTGGGGTTACGATGGCAATAGGATATTGTATTCTAACTATAATATCGACCGGTTGGTACTCAATTTCATGGATCTTGATACAAAAGACTCGAGAGAGGTGTTCTCTTATCGGGGGTTGAATTTCGCTCCCGATTATTCGCCCGATGGTACAAAAATCGCCCTTACCATGTCGAAGGATGGGAACAGCGAGATTTATATTTTGGACCTCGAGAAGAAAAAATTGAATCGTCTTACCCATAACTGGGCGGTCGATTGTTCTCCGGTTTTTTCTCCTAATGGTCGCGAGATCGCTTTTGTGTCCGACCGTTCCGGCATGCCTCAAATTTACATTATGGACGTTTACGGCGGCAATGTCAGAAGACTTACTTTTCACGGTGATTATAATACTTCACCAGCCTGGTCTCCGAAAGGCAGTTTGATTGCCTATGTTTCTCGCCAATCCGATTATTCCCAGCAAATCTGTGTAACCGATCCGAATGATTTTCAGCCGATCCAGCTAACTTTCGATGGTAATAATGAAGATCCATCCTGGTCACCGGATGGTTTACATATAGTATTTACTTCGAATCGTACTTATCGTTATGAACTGTGGACGATGAATTGGGATGGTACCAGACAGCGCAGACTTACCCGCAGACTATCGACCTACGCTCCCGACTGGTCACCATATATTGAGTGAATGACATTAGAGTTTGTTTCTTATAAATAGTTTTTCAAATATTGATAAAGTTCATTCCGGTGTGGAAATTAAATATTAAAAATTAAAAAGCAAAATAACGTATCAGAAGAATTTATGCCGATAGCTATTAGCCTTTCGCCTTTAGTTTTTTTTAATAACTAAAAGCCAACAGCCAAAAGCGAAGAGCTTATTTATTGTATTTTTACATTTTGATATTTGATTTTTTAATTTTGAATAAAAAACCCCTGCCGAAGCAGGGGTTTTTATTTTTTATTACGAGTAGTTTAATCTTTGCCCGTATTTAGTATATATTAATCGTAGCTGAAAGCTTCAAAGATCTGAGCCAGTCTGTCGAAAGTAGTTCGACATTTGTCGCGTCGAACATACCAACAAGGTCGAGCGACAGATTGGGTGAAGGTTTCCAGCCGAGTCCGTATGAATAGTATACGTCCTGAGTGGTAGAGCCGTCGGTCATTTCCATATCGTTGTCGGTTGCGCTGGTTCCTGTTGTTGTGATTGAAGTACCATCTCCGTATACTATTTCATTTTCATATAAGTATACTGTGTCGGTCACTATTTTTTCGGTAAATTCGATTTTGGATCCGACTCCCATAGCCCCGAGTCTCAGATACCAATCTTTGTTTTTACCGAAATTCAATTCGATACCGGCGGGTATGGCTATTCTATTCTCTTTTACTTCTGAGGTGCGGGTTTCTTCTCGTCCGGCACCGTTTACTGTACGGACGTAGTCGTCAATCTCTATTATTACTCCGTCATCGTCGTTAAAAGAAGCGATGATATTAGTTTTATCGGTTATGTCATATTCCAGAGACGTCGAGTAACTGTTATACATACATCCTAATCCGATCTTAACGTTTTCATCGATTTGCCATTCTATTCTGCCGTTTAATCCCATGACGTTACCAGAGACAGAAATAGGAGCAATTATACTGTCAGCGTAAAGAGAATCATAGAGCTGTATTTGAGAAGGAATTATTTCGTCCTGGGTTACTAAGTGATAACGATACACATAATCGGCATTTCCGCTGCCGAAAGCCATGCCGTAATTACCTCCGACTTCCCATAATAATCCTGTGTTTTTATCTAAATCGCCTATTCTTAAACCGATACCCGCTAAATTAGCAGTATATTCTACATTATCCATCGCGTTAAGAGTGTCGTTAGTGGTGAACACAGTAGACGCGTCGCCAGGGTCACGGTCCTGGAAAAAGATTGCCGTTTCTTCACTCTGGAATTTTTCTCCTCCGGATATAAAGAAGAGGTCACCTCTGGCTGTCCAATTTCTGTAAGGCTTAGAATAAGAAAGTGAATAGGTTGTTACTGGATAAGTGGCACCTCCCGTATACGTTTCGGATCCGTACCAGAGTTCATCGATACTGACTGTGGGGGTAAGAGTCCTTGCTATATAGTATGCAGAGTCTTCCATTTCCTCTGTATTGTTATAATTCATGCGTTTGTAGGTAAAGGCTAATTCGGTTCCTTTACCCATCTGTTTTCCCAGGTTTACCAGAATGCTGTTTGTTGACTCTTCATCTTTCGCTGTAGAATCACGATGTCCAAAATACATTACATCGAAGTCTTCATCGAAATCTGTGTCCTGATGGTAAGTTTCTTCCATTATTCCATCGAAGGAAGAATTGTTGTTTGTGTTAGCGTAAAATGCGGTTAATTTCCATCCTTTATAGATTGGGCTCGTGGCTCCGATGACGACTGTGCTCGCTGAGGAATCCGGAGTTTCTGTCCCGGTAACCAGATTGCTGAGATTTGTGTATATACGAGCGCCGTTTACCTTGAAGATGTCGGTTCCGTCTATACCGTTGTCCAGATCATCCTCTATGGTGTAAGTTGCTTGATGTCGAAATGATTCCAGAGTCAATAAGTCGTTTGTCATGGGTAGCCAGACTTGCGCTGATATACTGTGCGCTATAAACAATACGTATACTACTAACAATAACTTTTTCATAATACCTCCTTATGAGTTTTAGTTAAACTAAACCTTTTTCCGATATTTTGAAGCGTGCTTAATAAACAGCTAATTTGAGTAAAAAATAGGCTTTTTTTCTATTTTGTCAATACCTTATGAAGTTATTATAGTTTTTTTACATTGTATGGCATCGTTAAGAAATACATCAAAATGTTAAAATTACGGTTTGGTTCTGTCTTTCTTGGTGTTCTATTTATCTGCATTTTTCGTGAAAATAAATTGAAATAAAATTAAAATCCGGGGTTGACAAATAGAGTTAATAACATATCATATAACGGAATTAGTGATTCAAATCACAAAATAGAAATAAAGAAATTCGGGGAAAGGAATGGATATTTATTTTTTAAGTGGTTCTAAGATAGATGATTTAATGAATGTGCTGTTAGATTACGGCGATGTATTTGCTGCCAGGGAAACAGAGGTCGCTTCGAACAGAAATTCTAAATCCGGTATATTTGTGAGCCAACTAAGCAGAGAAAATGTTCGAAATTATAGAGTTCCCGGATTCAGAGCTTTCGATAATTTTAAGTCTTTTGTACTGTCCGCCAGGACAAAAATCGCGGATTATCCGGCTGAAAAATGGGCCGATATTAAAGAAGCAAAAGAAAAAAAGGTTCTGGTCGGACTTAAAGCCTGCGATCTGGTGTCGTTTGGTATTATCGATAAAGTTTTTCTTGAAGATAAGGATTTCGTGGATCCTTTCTACAGTAAGAGGAGAAAATCTTTAATTATTGTGTCTTCGGATTGTACGTATTCGAAAGACACCTGTTTTTGCAATCTTATGGGAAATTCCCCCTATCCGCGTAGCGGTTTCGATATTAATCTTTCCGAAATTGACGGAGGATATTTATTAGAGGTCGGAAGTGATGTGGGTAATGAAATTCTGAAAAAGTTAGTTCTTCCGGAAGCCAAAGAAAATCAGATTTCCGAAAGGGATAAAAACAGAGAAAAAGTTACAAAAAATTTAGAAAAGAAGAATTCCGCGTTTAAAAAGGCTTTTTCTAACCCTGAAAAGATGGTCGCGAAAGCTTTTGATACGGATGCGGGTTGGGACCTCGGAAGTACCTGTGTTTCCTGCAGTGCCTGCACAAATGTATGCCCGGTTTGTTATTGTTTTACGCTTTTCGACAGGAAGGGTAATAAAAAAGAACAGTATA
>CAZVXD010000059.1:0-12876 GCA_964631335.1 uncultured bacterium | reverse complement strand
GTATGAGCTTGCTTCATTCCTCCAAAATTTTCATCTTATTACGCATAAAAGAAGTTATTGAAAAACACATAATGAATTATACGCGCGGAAAAATTATGCTCGAATATTTGTCAAATCAGAGGAATTATTAAAAAAATGAGGGGGTCAGCATATGAATTTGTAATATCGGATATTTGGTTATCCGTAAAAAGTTTTTTCGGCTTGACATACAATAGTCAAACCCCTAATATATAAGAAAATACCTTCACTTAAAAAACAAAAAAACTCAGGAGGGGTTCAATGAAAAAAGAGAAAAGTATCTGTGTTGCTATTTCTTTAACAGTTTTTTTTATAATTTCTTTAACCCTCAGTGCAGATCCATGGGTTTACTCCGCAGACGCCGGTTTCATTTTAAACGGAAGCACGTACAGCAATAACTGGGTAGGAGGGGAGGTTGGAACGATTTCTTGGAAATTAATCAGCAATTCTATGGCGGAGAAGCAAATAAATCCGAAAATAAATAACAAAAACACCCTGGAATTAATATTCGGGCAAACCTATAACCAGGATATAAATTCGCGGACGTGGTCTTCTCCTCTGGAAGCCGCCGACAAAATAGATTTAGAATCAATTTTGCGATTCACTCTGGACTGGGTTTTAGATCCTGTAATTGCTACGCGCGTGGAGAGCCAATTTTACGATAACAGAGATACCAATAATGCAAGATACTTTAACCCTATAAATATTACAGAAAGTTTTGGCGTAGCGAGAGTTGTATTTAAGTCCGAAAGAAAAGAATTGATCATCAGAACCGGAACAGCATTAAAACAAACAATAGACAGAAAAATCATAGAAGAGGAAACCGGTGCGAAAAACACGGACATAACCAACGAAGGAGGATTGGAATTCGTCGCCGATTTAACGATAAGGACTTTCGACGAGAAGTTTTCTTATAAAAGCAAATTTTCGGTATTCGAAGCTTTATTTAAGAATAAGAACAGAGAGGAAGGCGATGAAAATTACTGGAGGTACCCGGATATAAATTGGGAAAACACATTGACGGCGGGCATCACAAAATATCTCAGTCTGGATTTGTATGTTCAGTTTTTATACGATAGAGAAATCGGGGAAAGACCCAGATACAGGCAAACCATGGGCTTGGGCTTGACGTATAAATTCCTCAGCTCTCACTGAATTTAAAACACTATCTCAATTTTATACAAGCATCGATAACCGAAAACCTCTGTCAATAATTTTTTACGCAAAAAATTGGCCTTGACATTAAGATTAAAACCCTTATAATGAATTATAGAAATCCTATATACAACCTTAAATTAAGAGGGGGGTAATTCATTGGATGAGGGTAAAGGAAAAGAGAACCTGATTCAGGAATTAAGAGTTTTACGAGACAAACTCTCTCAATATGACACTCAGAGCAAAATAGACGCGAACAAATATGAAATAATGGCAGAAGACGCCCCTCTAATGATTTTCGCGCATAGAGAAAGATTTATTTACGTAAATAAAACAGCCGCCCTCTTTTCCGGCTACACAAAAAAAGAACTATACTGTATGAACTTCTGGGATATAATTCATCCAGATTTTCAAGACATAGTTAAAGCCCGGGGGTTTAAACACCTTAACGGTGAGAGGGTCCCCGCTTACTATGAAATCAAAATTATAACAAAAAACGATGAAGAACACTGGCTTGCCTGTGCCAGCAAACATGTAGACGATTTTAAAGGGGCACCTGCGGTTATCGCTTCGGCGATTGACGTCACAGACAAAAAGAAAGCTGAACGCGAATTAAAAATCCAGAAAAACTACTTTAAATCTCTGTTCGATAACTCTCCATCAGCAATTGCTTTGCTGGACAATGAAGACAGAGTTGTCCAGATTAACAAAAGTTTCCACGAGCTATTTAAATATTCTTCTATAGAAGTAAAAGGGAAAAATATTCAAGATTTTATCGTTCCTAAATATTTAAAGGAAGAAGACTCTTCTTTTGCGCAACAATTGTTAGAGGGAGGAATATTAAAATTCGATACAGTAATGGCGGGCAACGACGGCAGCCCAATAGATGTACACGTAAGCGGAGGACCTATTATAGAAGACGGGAAGATTATTGGTGTGTTTGCTTTATGTGATGATATCAGGACAAGAAAAAACTTTGAAATAAAACTTAAAAACAGCTTTCGAAAATTAACAGAATTTCTGGCAGGAACGGTATCGGCTCTTTCAGAAACTATAGGGAAAAGAGATCCTTTCACTGCCGGACACCAGATAAGAGTCGCTCAACTCGCGATTGCTATAGGCAAAGAGAAAGCTCTGCCCCACGACCAACTAAAAATATTGAAAATAGCCAGCGCTCTTCATGATATAGGAAAAATTCACATTCCGGCGGAAATACTGAACAAGCCTCTGGGTTTAAGCGGATACGAAATGGCCATGGTTCGAAATCACGCCCAGGCAGGCTATGATATTCTAAAATCCGTAGACTTCCCCGGACCTGTAGCAAGAATCGTTTTTCAACATCATGAGCGGATAAACGGATCGGGCTATCCTCTGGGGATTACGGGAAAAGACATCATGTTGGAATCTAAAATTCTGGCAGTGGCGGATGTGGTGGAAGCGATGAGTTCACGAAGGCCTTACAGAAATGCCTTTAGTACCGAAGTAACCTTAAACGAAATAATCAAACATAAAGGGAATCTTTTCGATCCGGAAATTGTAGATATTTGTGTCGGTCTTTTTGAAAAGGGATTCGAATTCAGAAAGATAAGCTTATTCGAGGAAGAATTATTGGAAAGGAAAGAATTTTAAACAGATAAAATTTACAATCATTTTTTCTCTCTCTTTATCAATATCTTTTTGACCCTTCTTTCGTCCGCATCTAAAACCGTTATTTCTATATCTCCGGTTTTGATTTTTTGACCTTCCTTTGGTATTTCCTCTAATTCTCTGACGATAAATCCCGCGAGAGTGTCTTCTTCAGTATTTATTCCCAGTCTTTCCGGCCTCATACTACCATTTACTATAAAAACCCCCTCTTCAGTCCCTATATTGGTTTCAAAAATACTGAAAAGCACATCATCAGTGGAAACAAACCCTTCGGTGCCCCCATATTCATCGATAACTATGGCGCAACCTATCTTGTCCTGAAGCAATTCGGGGAGAACTTCATCCAGGGTCCTATCTCCGCTAATAAACTTGATGGGTCTCAATTTATCCTCTATTTTCCAATCTTCAAACCTACCGATAACATCCTCTTTAAATAAAACCCCTATTATATTATCTATATCATCAACATATACCGGCAGTCTTGAGACATCTGCTTCTCTCAGGATTTTATCATTTTCCGATTTATTTACTTCATAATCAATAGCCTTAATATCCATCCTGGGAACCATAATATCTCTTACATCTGTTTGGGATAATCTTGAAATAGCATCCATGGCATTGGATTGTTCAGGTTCTATTCCACCGGCAGTCCTTGCCTCTCTTGTGGCTATCCTCATTTCACTCTTTGTTATTTTTTCATTTTCTCCGCTTTTAAAACCAAAAATCCTCAACACTCCGTCGCCAAGTATTTTTATTATGAATATCAGAGGATAAAGCAACCAGTGGAAAACAATGAGGGGCGGAGCCACAACTGCTGCGACCGCTTCGGGATTATCTACGGCAAGAGATTTAACCACTATTTCCCCTATAACGGAGATAAATAAAGTCGACAATATAAAACCCCACATAAAACCCATTTCCTTCTTTAGCAAAATAGTAAAAAGAACTGTGGAAAGATTTATCCCCGCAAGAACAGTGGAAAAAAGTATATCTGACCGCTTCCGGATATTTGTTGCGGTACGATATCTGCCTCCTTTTTTAACGGCTAATTGCTCCAATCTTGCTTCGTCCGATGCCACAATAGATATTTCGGCTAATTCGAAATATACAAGGAATAGGAAAATCAGGAATAAAATTATTAAAATCATTTCTTCTTCTTTATATTTACTTCTCTTACATGATTGTCGAATATATCCATTATGGTGATCTCGTAATCCTTGTAAGAAAAAACCTCCCCCTCCTTGGGAATTCTTTCTAAAATAGTATAAATGAAACCGGAAATAGTCCTATAATCATTGGAAAGAGGTATTGGTATGAAACGTTGAATTTCCTCTATGTCCGCCGACCCCGGTAAAGTCCATTCATTATCACCAACTTTATGCGCGACCGTGCCCTTGTCTTCCCAGATCAATTCCCTTTCAACATCTTCAATATCTATAACTCCGGAAGTCCCTCCGTACTCATCAGCTACCACAACCAATTTATGCTTTGAATTTTTAAAGATTTTTATAAGCTGTACAAGCGAAAGATTTTCGGATACAAATACCGGAAGCGATATAAAATTCTTAACTTTTCCCTTTTTGCCATAGAGCTTTTTAAGTTCGAGGATTCCAATAATCTTATCTCTTGTTTCTGAAAATATAGGTATCCGCTTCCGCGTCCTGCCAACTTTTTTCAATGCCTTTTCCACAGTTTCTTCTTCTTCGACAAAAGGAGTTTCAGTTCTGGGCAGCATAATTTCTTTTACTTTGATTTCATTAAGCCTCGACAACTTGGTCATTATACTGAATTCCCTATCGGTAAGAACCCCCTCTTTTTTGCCTTTTATTAAAACCTGTCTTAAATCTCCTGCTGTAAATTTTTTCCTGTAAAATTTTATTTTTGTAAGGGGTTTAAATAACAATAAAACAGGATACAGCAAATATTCTGTTATTATTACTACCGGAGCAAAGAGCACCGCCAGCCTTTTGCTTTTTGTCAGAGCAACCCTTTTGGGAGTATATTCTCCGAAAGCCACAAGAAGAACTGTCAAAATAACAGAAGAAACAAATAAGTTAAACCAGCTTTTAAGAACATCTTCTCCGACAGCAGCAAACGCGACGTTAACACCTATGTTGCCTATAACGGTACTCACCAGCACAAGTTTCGGATTCCGCATAAGCTTATAGATCAGCGGATTGTCTTTTCTTCTATAACCCGGCAACGCGAAAAGAGCTGTTTCAGATGAAGAGTAAATAAAAGAGCATATCAACAAAAGAAATAAAATGAAATAACCCATTACTCACCCAAATAGTATTTCTCTTTTTCTCTCATCTCTTTTTTCTCATCCTCAGTCCTGTCATTATACCCGGCCAAATGTAATATGCCATGAACAGTAAGAAGTTTTAATTCCGAAAGAAGATCCTTTTCTTTTTGCCTTTTGGCCTGCTGCAGGGAAATATAAATATCACCCATAAGCTCCGGTACACCATCAAAATGAAAGGACAGAACATCCGTCGTACTACTTCTGTTTGTATATTTTCTATTCAGTCTTTTCATCTCTTTATCATCGATAAAAGTTATGGAAAGATCCCCTGAAAGTTTCTCACTCTTGATAACTTTTCGAGCCGTTCTAAGAATCTCTATTTTGAACTCGGGTATATTATTTACTGAAATTCTCATTTAGATTGAGAAGGATATTTCGGACGATGGTGATGTAAACCCTCAAGGCTTTGAGCAAAATCCTGAGCTATAATTTCAAGATCCTGCAGTGAAAGTTCTGATTTACTTAACTGCCCTGTGCTGTAAGCGGTTTTTATTCTTTCGTCTATAGTTTTCCTTATTTCCCCGGGAGTCGGATTATCCAGCGAACGGACTGTGGCCTCGACCATATCGGCAAGCATAAGAATGCTTGCTTCTTTACTTACCGGCACTTCCGCGTCATATTTAAAATAATTTTCATCGACGTCATCCAACATTTTCTTTGCTTTTTCGTAGAAAGGTCTTATCAATGAAGTACCCTGATGTTGTTTTATAATGGAGATAATTTCCTCCGGCAATTTGTATTTCTTTGCTATTTGAACAGCATCTTTAATATGTGATTTTATAATAATCGCGGAAAGCTTTGGAGGCAATTCATCATGAGGGTTGTTTTTGTCTTTGAAATTCTCTCCAAAAAACATGGGCCTCCGCAACTTCCCTATATCGTGAAACAATCCTCCGATCTTCGCAAGAAGGGAATTCGCTCCTATTGCCTCACCGGCACTCTCCGCCAACGTACTCACCATCAGAACATGCTGATAACTTCCCGGCGCTTCCTTCGACATTCTTTTTATCAAAGGATTATTAAGGTCGGAATATTCCATCCAGGTAAAAGTTGTGGCTATGTGAAAGATACGTTCAAATATGTAAAGAAGGCCAAAAAGGATAAGAATCGACATAAAGCCATTGATAAGGCCATAAATAAAACCAATAGAAATATCTCTTACGCCGGATCTATTATATAATTCAACCGCAAGAATCAAAAATGCGGTTATTGCAGCCACAAACATACCCGTGCGGTAAAGTTCTTCTCTGTTTTTAAAATTTCTGCTAAGAATTCCGCCCGCAAGACTTCCTGTAAAAACAGGTATAAAATGCATAATATCAAAATTTTCATAAAGAGAAATAACCAGAATACCGGTAACCGCTAAAAGCACCCCGAAATTAAGATTAACGGCTAGAGTAAAAAACATAACAAAGCTCGCGAGAGGCAGAAGATGCTTAGGCAAAAATTTATATAAAATAAAAATTATTGTTATGTTAATCAAAAAAAGATATAGGAATTTACTCTTTGCATAAACATTCTCAACCCGAAATCTTATAAAAAGCAGTGCAAACAAACAAATAAGAAAGAAATATAATTGATTTCTGGCAATATTAGTAAGCAAAGAATAAGAATATTTATCATCCTGCGTTTTTCTTAAAGAATATAATTTACGGTACTCTTCCTGACTTACAACTTCATGAGCGCCTACTATTTTTTCTCCTTTCCTGACCGTACCAAGAGAATCTGAAACCCCTTTTTTCGCTTCCTCCCTCATCCTTTCTGTGTCCGCGAAATCTATAAGCAAATTAGGTACAATTTGTTTCTTCAATTCCGCTATAAAATTATCTTCCACGGAAAGATATCCAAAAATATCGTCGAGGCCCTCCCCCAGAGCTTCTCTAGCCTGCTCCAAACTGAGCACGGAAGAGCGATCGATAAAAAAACTCGTATCGGAACCTACTATAAGCAACTTATCGTTATCACTTTCAGGTAAATTCCCCACACTGGGAATAACTCCTTTCTTAAATATATCTATAAAAATTGTTATTATATTCTGCTTTCTTCTTAATATTTGCTGCTTGTAAGACGAACTATCTGCATAAAATAAAATCAACGAATCCAATTTAGGTAAAATTTCTTCCGCTTCTCTTTCTTTTATTTTTTGAAGAACCGGAGGCACTTTCAACGCCGCCTGTTTTCTTTCTTCATCCAATTCATTTTTAAATTTTAAAATTTTAAAGTTCGAAGGAGCGATAATTGCTTTTAAAGCGATATCTCCTTCCCTCAGAATTTGAGTTTTTCCTTTATAAGGATAAAATAAATTAAAAATCAAAAGTAGTAAAAACAAAAAAATTATATGTTCTTTATTTATCTTTATTCTCTTCATATCTTTTATAAGCCCTTACCACTTTTTCCACTACAGGATTTCTTACCACATCTTTCTCACTAAGATAAACAAAGGAAATGTCCTCCAGGCCCAACAAAATATCCTGGAGCTCTATGAGCCCGGAAGTTGTTTTATCGGGAAGGTCAATCTGTGTTATATCTCCCGTCACCACAGCCTTCGATCCTTCTCCTATTCTGGTCAAAAACATCTTCATCTGTGTATGCGTTGTATTTTGAGCTTCATCGAGAATAACAAAAGAATCCTTGAGGTTTCTTCCTCTCATAAAAGCAAGAGGCGCAATCTCAATAACGCCATTATCCATATACATCTGTATTTTTCTTTGAGGCATCATATCAAAAATAGCGTCATAGAGTGGAATAAGATACGGCTTCACTTTTTCCTCATAGTCGCCGGGAAGAAATCCCAGGCTTTCTCCGGCTTCGACTGCAGGTCTGGCGAGTATTATTCTGGAGACTTTCTTCGATAAAAGCGCTGAAATAGCTGATGCTACGGCAAGATAAGTTTTACCCGTACCTGCCGGACCTATAGCAATGGTTATGACTTTTTCTTCTATCTCACCTAGATATTTAGACTGATTCACCGTCCTCGGTTTTACAACATGATCGGGTAACAAGATAATGTTGTTTTTCTTTTCTTTAGCGTGCAAAAAATATTTGATATCGCTCGTAGCAAGAATACCTCCTTTATCCAGAGATCTTGTTAATTCCTTAATTAGCTCTATCGACTTTTTTACTCTATCCTTTTCACCCGATATAGTCAATTTAGAACCCCTGACAATTATTTTCACTCCCAGATGCTCTTCAAGAAAATCCAGATTCTCATCCTTCACGCCTAAAAGAGCCACACCGGATACTTTCTCTAAGTCTAATGATTGCTTAAACATCGAATTAGAAAAATAACCCTCCCATCAAATATTTAATGAGAGGGCTATTTTTCACTTATTATGATAAAAACAAATTAAGGTCTTGGTATAAAGAGGTTGGTGCCGGGTCGTATTAAATCAGGGCTGCTAATTTTATCCTTATTCGCATTATAAATATCTTTCCATCTCATGTACTTACCATAACCGTAAATATCTGACCTTTCAGCTATTTTACATAAATAATCCCCTGCTTTTACTTTATACCAGGAAATCTGCTCAAGTTTCTTTTCAAGTTCGGCCTTCTCCGCTTCCAATTCAGCTATCTTAGCGTCCATGTCGCCGACTTCCATCTGAAGCGCGTCAATCTGTTCCTGTAAATCAGCAAGCTGTGTTTTTAATTCTTCTTCTTCCATTGTCAAAGCATTTATAATAGAATCCGCCTGAGCCGGAGTCCACTTCTGTTCCGCCAGCGTTAAATCGTCAAGTTCCTCTTTTACAACTTCTTCTTCCATTACTTCCTCTTCCATAACTTCTTCTTGCGCTAAAAGCCCAAAAGAGAAACAACAAATAATCAGACAAGCAACCAGAAAATATCTCATATTTAACCTCCTCTTCCTTATCACTTTGGCAAATTAAGATCCCAACCAGGTAATATTACATTAGGATCTTTAATTTTATCTTTGTTAAGTTCATAGATCTTCTTCCAATTCGAGATACCCTCTTTTGCGGCAATTTTCGCCAGGTAATCACCAGGTTCTACTCTGTAAAGATCATCGACCACTGCCGGACAGGATCTTACTTTCTCTCTCAACTCGGCAACATCGGTTTCTAACTCACTAAGTTCAGACTCTTTGTCGGATTTTTCCATTTCCAGATCAGAAAGAGTCCCCTCGGCTTCCGCCACTTCAGACCTGAGTCCCTCAACTGCAAGTTCTCTTGCCGCCAATTCATCCATCTGCTCCTGGGAGGCGTATTGTGTACACCCAACCATTAACAGTATGGCTACTAACCCCAATACAAATTTCCTCATAGATACCTCCTTTTTAGAATCTATACTTTTTTACAATAATGGCACATGTAATACTATAAACAATTTCAAACCTTTTGTCAAGGATAAAATTCTTTATATTAGCTCCGAGGGGAATCGAACCCCCATCTTCACCTTGAAAGAGTGATGTCCTGAGCCATTAGACGACGGAGCCAATTTTGAACTTTAAAATAAACAGAAGGTCTTTTTTGTCAAGCCCTTTTACCCGTCAAATTTTTTATATAAACGCGCGGATGAATTATATCAGATCAAGGCATTTTTCGAAGAAAGCTCTGTAATCAGACCTCCTCGGATCATCTTCATCCAGATCTAGCAGCGCCATCGAGTCTCTGGGGTGCAAATTCAATATTCCCGCGATCATATAGGGAATATTATACCCCCACTCTATTTCATTTTTTAATGGTATAATATACTTCCCTATAACATCCAGGATTGGTCTTATATCGAATTTGGGATTCTTAAGAAAAGACATCAAAAGTTCTAAAGGACAATTGCCCGCAGCCCTGCCAATGCCATATAATGTTCCATCCACGTAATTCGCCCCTCTTATTATTCCCTGAATTGTATTGGCGAAACCAAGCTGCTGATGATTATGGCAATGTACACCTATCTCTTTATTTTTAATGTATTTCTTATACTTGTCATAATAAAAATCTATATCTTCGCTGTAAAGAGCGCCAAAACTATCCACGATATACACCGCTACAACCTTTGTTTCCTCCTGAATTTGCTGCAGGGCTTCGTCCAGTTCCCAATCCACCGCATGAGAAATCGCCATAACATTTATTGTTGCTTCGTAACCGTTTTCCGTAGCGGCATTAGCGGTCTTTATTGCTTTATCAATGTCTTTCACATAAGTGGCGACCCTTATAATATCAACAGGGCTGCCGTCGCGAGGTTTAATATCATCTACTGTGCTTTTATGCGCATCCATCATCACAGAAAGTTTGGTTTCGCTTTCGACGTCATCAACAATCTTGTTCAGGTCTTCATCGTCACAAAACCTCCAGGGTCCGTACTCATCTGTAGAAAACATCTCCTTGCTGTTTCTGTACCCGAGCTCCACAATATCCACACCGGAATCGCAGATGGCCTTATAAACGGCTCGAACCATATCGAACGGGAACTTTGAATTATTCATAAGCCCGCCATCTCTTATTGTGCAATCAACAACCGTTATTTCTGGTCTATACATCTTAAAACTCCTTATTTATAAAAAATTAACTGTGAGAGTATACAAAAACCTAAAAATATGTCAAGTGACTATAAAACAAACTTACGTATAAAAGTCCGAAAAGAAGCAATATCTATGAACAATTATTTCTGATGTCCGAAAGTTCCGCAATTGATTTTCTCCTCTTCTTTAGACACGAAATATAAATTAAAAATCTATTTTTTTCTCTGGATGCTCAATTGTCCATCCGGTTCGAGACGAACTATTTTTGCTTCAGAATAATATTGTATATTTTTTTCCCTTAATTTCGCCTTCAACTGATCTTCCGTAAGATTCGCTCTGTCAAAATTTCTTTTTATAAGCTTCCCGTTCTTGATAATAATCATAGAATCTCCATATATTATTCTTGTTATATTCCCGGGCGCTCTGCAAGCCAGAAATTCAACCACATGGATTAAAACGGCAAGAGTACTTATAGCTACCGCGGAACGCAGAAGAGAAACAACTTCTTCGGAATAAATCATAACATCGCCCACAGCCGAACCCAGAGCTATTACTATAAGGATATCGAAAAGGGTAAGCTGCGCCAACTGTTTTGTCCCTCTTATCCTTATTACAATAAAAGCAACAAGAAATATTATAGTGGTGCGAACAACAACTTCTAATACATTCCCAAAACTTATAAGCTCAATCATTATAAAAGAAATTATTAATTAAAACAAGGATGTCAAGTAAAAAATTCTTCTAATTTACTAAAAAATCAGTTAAAGCTTTGGCGAAAACGTGTTAAATTTTTCAGAAAACAACAATAAAACATTTAATATCTCTTATATATTTAATTTTACCCTTAAGGCTCGAAGACGAATCCGAATTTCATAAATGCGTTCCCGCCAAAATAAGCGGATTCATGATAAACGTCTTTATATGCTTTAAATCCGCGGTAAGCATCTATGTGAATTCCGAATCTGGACTTCTGATTAAGAGTGAAAGGATAGTAAGAAAAACCGATTTTACCACACACATCCCAATCGGAAAACTCATACTCGGGTAAATTCTCCGAATCCTCAGAATCCTCTATCGTTTTGCTGAAAGTATAACCGGCAGATACACCAACTTTCAAAACAAGCCTGGTTTGCTCCATATCGTTTTTAAAAAACCCGAAATTATAAGTTAAAGGCAATCGGAGTTGATGCGTTTCAAAATTTCTTAAACCGTCAACTGAAAGAGACGGCATTTCGTAATTTATTGCCTTGCTGAGACTCACATAATCGAAACCTGTTTCGACTGTACGTCCATGGCCTTTTAAAATCAAATGTATACCCGCATTAGTACTTGTTTTTGTTGCTCCTGTAATCGCATCAATTCCTGAAACCCCATTTATCCCTCGCATGTTATCGTTATGGACTAAACCACCGTATGCCCCACCGGCTGAAACCGCAATTTTCACCTCGGCTTTCGTCGCACCTGTTATCGCATCAACGTCTGCATTGTTTTTTGTTTCCGGCATATCATGTCTATCCCCCTCTTCACCGGATGAACCGCCTTCAGCAATTGAAATAAAAGAACTTTGCTCTTTAGAACCGATTACATTCATACTGCAACCCGCGAGAGCGACAAATAATGAAACTAAAAGAACCTTTCTAAATCTTCTCATACAAAAGCATCTTATAACCTTTTGAAAATTTGTCAACTAATATTTTCGCTTGGCAACCATCTATTTTTTCATTAATCACCTAGGTAAGAATCAGAGGGATTCCCGTTAAGGAAAACGTCCCGGAGGGTAATAAGACTCGGTTTTTCGATTTTTTGTTAAAAACTAAAAGTTAAGGAGGTACCGTTCACAAAAAATGCCTCGCAGACTGAGCGGGCATGGTCTTTTTACGAAGTAAAAAGGAGCGAAGTCGAGAGACAAAAAACAATTTCCTCGCCAGGGTAAATTGATTTCGGTTTTTTAGAACGGTATCCCCGAACGATAAATTCTGGGAGAACCGACTCCGGTTTTCTCGCACAGTATTCCCTACGAATCAAACCGCCGGGGAAACTGACTGCGGTTTTGCGTGGTTTATTCTACTTCATTTCGTCCGGACAAGCAAAAACTTACTGCATGTTTTAGTACTTCCTCCGCAATTCGCAGTTTCAATCACGCAAATGTGATATACTCCCGCTTTATTAAAATCATATCTTATTTTGTATAAATCCTTGCCTTTTTCAACTACCTTCTTACCGTCAGGTTCTGTTATCTCCCAGCTGATTACTTTCTCGCCGTTACATTCCTGGA
>CAZVXD010000058.1:0-12901 GCA_964631335.1 uncultured bacterium | reverse complement strand
TACTCCGCCTTCCTGGAATCCTAAAACATTTAAAAACCCGCTCGCGACATTACCCCACGGACCAAATGCTCTTAAGAGTATTGAGGCGGCACTTTTCAATACTCCTAAAAATTGCTTACCCTTATTAGAGTTTTGAGTAAACATCAATCCCAGAGCGGCTCCCGCAAGTTCGGCTGCTTCTTCAATATCAAAAATAGCTTCTTTTGTTTCTTTAAGGGGTTCTTCGAGGTCTTCCGCTTTAGGTGTTATTATTCCCATTTCAGCAAAGATAGATTCACGCATATATTCTAAATTTTTTAATCCTTCTTCGGCTATCGCTACCGCATTATCGACTTTATCCGCGTATGAATCTATTTTTTGTTTATCCATCGTTTCGTTTAACTCAGATAGTATATTATTAAAATCCGTAAAAGGTTTTTTAGCTTCCTTTGTCGCGTCTGTTAAATCATCCGTTGCTTCTTTAGCTTTTTTCTTTTTCTTTGTGTTTTCATCCTGAGGCATGAAACTGTCTACCAAGCTACCATCTAAAGCCGCTATTTGTGTTTCAAGATATTTTACACTTTTAGCATAATCATCCGCGGAAATTTCTCCGGCATCAAATTGTTTTTTTAATCTCTGTATTTCAATTTCCATCTCTGCGATTGTAGTATTAACGGAAGCGATCCCCAATCCTTTACCTAAAACCTCTCCGAATGTATTAAACCAGGTTACTGCTTTCGTTAGAGCCTCGACAATTTCAACAATACCAGTAGCCAACCCTGAAAAAGCTTCAAGGGTATCCGGTTCTTGTAGAATAGAAATAACATCTTCAAGTGACGGCATTAATCTTTCCCCGAGTTCTATTCCCATGTTTTTAAACTGTACCCGGAGTCTTTCTAATCTTCTTCCATAGGATTCTTCCATTTCCTCGAATGCTATTTGAGCCGCGCCCGTATCTTTAGCCATAATTTCTAAAGCATTTGAGAATTGCTCTGAGGCATTTGTGGTTAAAGGCAAGATAGCTTTAACAGCTCTAATGTTCGGGAATAATTTTACTAATGCTTCTTGTGACCCTCCGGTTTTTTCCTTTAAATCTTTAAGAAATCCAGCAAGACCTTTTGTCTGTATTGCCTGAGAACTAAATTCGAGACCTAAAGCTTTTGCGGTTTTTTGGGCTTCTTCTGATGGCTTAATAATAGCCATTAACATTTGATTGAGACCTGTGACTGCTTCATCTGTACTGATACCTACTACTGTTAAAGCGGAAAGAGCGGATCCTACTTCTTCAAAACTTACTCCTGCTTGCGCGGCGGAAGTGGCTACCCTGCCTATGGCCGGGGCTAATTCTCCAATCGTGGTTTTTCCGAGTTTAACGGTCGTAAAGAAAGTATCGGTAATATCGTTTACATGCTCCGCTGAGAGCCCCCAGGCGTTCATTACGGTTGTAAGGGCATCTACACTCTCTTTCTGGTCAGCAATACCCCCTATGGCCATTTTTACCCCGGCTTCGAGCGTTCTCATAGCGTCTTCCCCTCTCTGACCGGCCGAAATAACCTGATAGAGGGCTTTTGTCATTTGTGCTGCGTCTTTCCCCAATTCTTCACTAAGGTCTATTACGGATTGTTTAAGGTCGTTAAATCCCTCTTTGTTGAGATTTATTAAGGTATTGACTTCGCGCATATTTCTATCGAAGTCGACAGCGAGTTTAATTGAAGCGATCGCTATGGCCGCGATAGCCATTTCAGCGCGTTTCGCCCAAGATGCAAGTTGGTGCAGCTGTTTAGAATTCTTCTGCTGCCAGCTTGCGAATTTCTGAGAGGATTGATTCAAGTCTTGCTGTAATTTGTTGAGCTTTATTCTCAGTTCACCGTATATCTCGCCAATTTTAGCAGAAGGCATTAATATCTTCCTCTCTTTTTATCTATTCTAAACATTCCTTCAATTATTTTTTCCTCTCCTTCCGGGATTATATCCGCATAGGTTTCTCGGCCTTCCATTATCCTGGTCCTTCTTGCAAGGGCATCATTGATTAAGAAGAATTTGTCCCATTCGAGATTATCTAACTCTTTCGGACTAATTCCTCTTTCGGCGTAAGAGATGTAGGTGTCTCCTTCTGTGAAAACGTAAGGACTGCGTCTATCACATCTGGCAACCCCTGCAATAATACGGTAAAAAAACCCTTATTCACCTTCATAATCTCAGGTAAATATTTCATTGTTTCCTCTGGGGGAACAGTTTCTTTTTCCTTATCGCTTAGTCTCAATCCGGCAGGGATTACAACGGAAGCGAAATTGGCTATTGCTTTAAGACTGCCAAGAAGAGAAAGCCCTTTAATGCTTTTGTTGACTAATTCCTCTGCTGTCTTTTCTGTGATTTCAGAGGAGGAAAACAACGCCTGTAAAAATTTAGCAAAAGCCTCCGCAACATCTGCCATTTCCTTATAACGGAACTTATATATAGGTCTATCCATAGCACCCCCTTATGTGGTAAATTTAATGTAACCCGCTTCATAACCGGCAGCAGCGGCATCCCAGATTGATTCTATTCTGACTGTGTATTCAGTTGTGCCATCCATACGATGTTCGATTGTGGGACTTGCTACGACATACCCGGTCGGGAAGTGAATTGTAAAGACCTTACCGTTACGAAGATTTTTCGTATAGGTATATTCCGCTTTCGTATCCGCCGCGCTGTCATCAAAGTTAAATTGACGCGTCGCGACAGTCGTATAAGTACCTGCCTGAATGTAAATCGGAACCCCGTCGATACTCGAAGGGTCAGCTTCCATTACAAGTATATTGCCGTCGGTTTCTCCGAATTCTAAATCCGTGCCTATTGCCAGGTCGGAAGCTCCCGCGTTTGGGGTAGTGGCAAAAAGAACTCCGGCGTAAGGTCCGCCATAAGCCTGCCCTAAAGCGTCGAGAATCCTGACCGCTTCATCTATATGTACCGTTATCCCTTCGTCCGTAGGCAGATTCGGGTTTGCCGCTCCCGTAGTCGCCGCGGTTATACCTAAGAATTTTTGAAACAATTCCCAGGAATGGTCATCAAAGGTAAACTCCGCAAAGATACCGCCATAATACTCGATTACACCCTGCGTAATGTTTTTAGTAGGGTCCTTGATTGGATACTTGTCATCGAGCGCTCCGAAACTAACCATCCGGATATTCCCGGGGTCAAACGGATCGCCCGCGTCTCCTCTGTCGATAGATAGCGTGCCTGTTCTTATTTCTATGTTTTCAAAATCTCCACCCATATTTTACCTCCTGTTTTTAGTTTTTTTAATTTCTTGTTGTATCTTTCCGTATTCCTTTTTCAGCTTTTCGATTTTATCCAGAATGTTTTGCCGTTCCTGCTGTAAATCTTCCAATGTTTTCTGCTTGGGTTGTTTCTCTTTTTCTCCCATATTCCCTCCTATCGTAAATGTTCCATTACCGGTATTACCAACGGTAATTCAAAACCTCTTATTATCCCTTTGTCTGGTTGCTCTGTCATGCTGCGTAAGTATAAAGTCGTACCGAAAGACACTTTTACAGCCTTATCATCAAGATGTATAGGCGCTGCCACCAGAGCCTTTTTAATTGTTTTTTCCCAATTGAATATCCCGGGTATCGAGACGGTACCTGTAATGTGTTTCTGCTTCTGGTATATCCGGAAGAAAAACCACAAAATCAAATACAGATTACACAACCCCCAGGATGAACTTGAACCCCAGTATTCATCTTCAAGAACGGGTGACTCATCCGGTTCAAGCATACCGCAAGGGAATCCCCCATCCGGTATCGTATCGGGCGGCACAAATCCTTCATGGCATTTTTTTACATCAGGCACGGCTTCTATACGTGTGACTATTTCAGACCAGACTATCTCTTTCTCTACATCGGTAGTACTCATTAGCTCGCCACCTTGTTTTTAATTTCCGCGAAAAACTCAGTCCCGAATATACTGGCTATCTTTTTAGAAGATTCCTCTATCGAAGGCATTATATAAGGACGTTTAGGTATAGTTACTTTCTTAGCAAAGACTTCTTGCCCTTTGACGAAAAAATGTAAATATTTGAAATTCTTAGGTCTTATTACTCCACCCAATTCATGTATGCGCGCGTATTTAAGATTTGAACCTACCATCCCAACAACATCCTGCCCTTCTATTCTCTGGGCTGAGGTAATAGACCCTGCAAGCCTGCCTGTTCTACGGTTTAATACTTGCCCGGATAATTTATTCTTAACGATATATCCGCGCACGTATTCGGTTGCCCTGCGCATGGCTTGAAGACCGATAGGATGACTTTCTCTTTTTATCCTGTTTATATTTCTGTCGAATTTCCTAAAATCCCATTTTAAGTCTATCATATATTTATCCTTCGATACTTCTTTAAACCATCCGCAATCTCTTTCTGAGAGAAGATTGAACCTGTGCCTTCGTCTTCGATCGCAATCCGTGATTTCTGGTAAGTATTAGCCATTATCTTCATCAAGGTAAACTGCAAATCACTTGGTAGCGTCCCGGCGGTATAACCGTGCGTGTATTTCACTTCGATAAGTTTCTTCTGCGCCTGAAACCATCCTGCGTGAAGCTGTATCATCCCGTTTTCATACCAGACATACTCGTCTGTATCCAATGTGTTTTCATAAGTGCCATCGCAATCATCATCGGTTTTTACATGCTCGACTGCGGTCACAAGACCGTTATTAAGAATTATCGTATTGGTTCTATCCCCATCGTGGTATTCGGTTGTTTCTGCCTGTTCTAAAGATTGATGTATGCGGTTGTTGGCGACATTGAGTTCTTCGGCATTGATAATATTCTGCAATAAAACATCATCGTAATCCTCGGTCATGTGAATAAAGGCTTTAAAATCCGCTAATACAATCAGGCTCATTTCGTCTTCTTAGACACCATGTCCTTTGTTTTCTTGTTGGAAGATGTTATTTCCTTATATTCATCTTTCTTAAGTGACTTCAAAAATTCCTCTTCGACCTTTACTTTCTTATCCGCTTCTACCCGGACATTTAAGCCGGAGGAATATTTTACCAATGTAGGATTTTTAAATTTAACTGTTTTCATGTTTATATTCACTCCTTTTTGGATGGCAGGGCGAGGTATTTCCCCGCCCTATCACCCGGTTTAAGTTATTCGTTGCTAATTAAGTTCTTTATACGACCGACAATCCAGACTTTGACCTGTGTGCTGTCATTTGTCTTATTGTAAGCCCTGAGCTTCGCCCAATGGTATAGCTTCCAATTATCATATAAATCAAGAGGATAATAGGTCAGCATAGTTCCGAGCGTAGTAGCCCCGCCGGTTAAAGTATAAGGCACAGTCCATCTCGTCTTGTCGAAAGAGTACAATATTTCTAATCCAACGGTGTCGGCTGCTTCCCCTCCGGCATCGGCAAGGTAAAGAGCAATAGCCCAGTTCTCCATCGCCCATCTGTCATAAGTCGAATAGGCGACGACTGTATCTGTGGGTTGGATTATGGCTTCACTTGAATTCTGTTCGAATAAAGACGGAAATATTTCCGAATATTCGATAACTGTATCTACCTTTCCGTAAAGATTTGTGTCGATAGTCGTATCCGCTCGCGGAATTATCAGTTCAGCCGTATCGTTGTCTGCTCCGAGCAATACATTCCATAGAGAATCAGCGAATGTATAACTCTTGTAGGCTCTGGTTATTTCCTTGCCGGGAAGAGCAAAACAAGTGATGAGCATTAAAATTGTAATAAATTTTCTCATCTTTCCCTCCCTTAAACGGCTGCGGTCTTTAAAACTGAGAGACCATTAGGTAATCCGACTTCAATATCAAGCCTTTCAACGAATCGTAATCCGATTAAATCAAATTCCGCAAGATTGGTTCCATCTATCGTAGCTTCTTTGAGCAGCATAACCTGCAAGCTCTGTCTATCTCCGAATAAAACGCTTCTCTTTAAATCGCCAAACACGACAAAAGAGGTTGCGGGTGCGGAGTCGCCATTATCCGGCATACCCGGGACTGTCTCATACGGATAACCCCAGATTGTACCCGGCGCGTTGTTAGCGGGCGCGTTCCAGATATACTGACCCTGGGTGTCTGTCAGCTTACGAATATGAGTCAGGATGTTTTTATGGAAGTAATACTTCCCGCCTTTCTCAACTCCGTCAGGGAGTACATCCTGCATATCGAGCAGGTCATCGGCTGTGATATTGGCAAAACTGGTATTGCCTGCACCCATCGGCACGGCGTTTACTCCTGCCGTTGCGAGAATCCCTGTAATACCGTTTCCGCCATTACCGTTGAAGAGCGCGTCATCTTCGCCATACAGGAACGCCTCAACCATCAGGTTGCGGACAAATTCCACGATAGGCGGTGTCGCGTCAGCGATAAGCTCTTCTTCAAAGACTACTATCTTACATTGTTTGCAGGCATCGAGGGTCGTTAATCCGAACGTAGGTTTTGTTACGTTTTTCTCACGATAAGATAAGTCCACTCTCGGGGCGATCCATTGAGTCGTAGGTCTGGTTGCGAGATTGGGAATGGTCAGTCTGGCTCTCGCCATCGGGACCATTCTGCATTCTCTTCTGGCAATACCGAATTTTATCGGCAAAGACATTATCTCGGCATAATACTCGGTCGGCACAAGATAATATCCCTGAGCGTTGTCGGTCTCGGTCATATAGTGTTCTAATGTCTTTTTAGTCCAACCTAAAACCTCGATGTATTTTTTCTTCTCTTCTTCCGCTATCTTAGCAAGCTCTTCTTGGTCTTTTCTTATCATCGCCCTGAAAAATCGAGCGGTCTGTCCGAATTTTACCGGTTCTCCGTTTACTGTATCATTGGGGTCTATTTCATTGTTTTTATGCTGTTCAAAAAGTCCCTTCATTTCGGGAGTTTCGAGTAATTCCTTCGTGGCTTGCTTGAATGCTTCATCTTTAATCTTGCCAAGAAGTTTTTTCTCTAATTCCTCATACGTTAATTCGATTACACCATCCATAGTGTAGCCTCCTTTTTAGAGTTTAGTTTCGTCCACGATTCCCAATTTCCTCCTAAACTCTCCAAGAAAGCTATCGACTATCGCGCCCTTAACCTCCGAACAGATATTGTCCTGTAAGGTCTTAATCTGCTCTTCGGTCAAAGATAAGCCTTCGCTCTTCTCTGAATTCTCCGGATTCTTTTTAGAATCTTTTACAATAACACCTGTTTTTTTCTGAATGATTCTTATTGCCGGTTTTTCTTTTGTTTCAACAACTTCTTTTTTCGGTATCTTTGCCACTCCTATTTCTTCGCCTGTTGTTATATCATATACCGCTATTAAGTCGTAATCTTTTTCTTCTTCTGCTTCGATTTTAGCTTCTTTTTCATGGGACTCGCCTTCTGCTCCTTCCATAGGGATTTCCTTCTCTTTGGGTTCTTCTTTAGGCTCTTCTTTCTTCTCTTCCTCGAATCCGAAATCCTTGACACAAATAGAAGGAATAAGAATACGGTTATCATTCATAGCCTCCTTGACTTCCTGCATTTTTTCGGATAAAATTTTCTGCTGCACGGCATTGGGATTTGCAGGCACAGGAACAGCCGAATGTTCGAGAAGCTCCCATTCTTCGGTAATTAATCTTAATTCAGGGGCAAGTTTCAACTCTTCTTTCGTGGGGTCTCTGCGGTCATTGGGTATATAACCAACAGAAACAGCCTGCATAAAATCGTCCCGATACATCTCATAAATCGTTTTACTAAAATCGCTCCAGGCATTGCCCTTATCGACATAAAATTCAGTAAGTATTTTCAGTTCATTATCGATTATTTTCGCCCATACACCCCTACCGATAGGAGGATTATCTTCCCTGCGGTTATGGCACCAGAGAAAAGGTTTCCCGGTTTTATTATAATTTCCGGTATTACAGCCTTTTGCTATAAGTCGTTCATTCACCCGGTCGACCGTCTCATCGCTCGCCACAAAAAGAATCGTATGCTTTTTATCGTCCGCGTCTTCGATTTTAAAGCTTTCATTCTTGAAAAAGTCACAGGTCTCCATTATTCCTTGGTCTTGATAATCTTTAATTGTTTTAATTACTTCTTTGGTTTTCAATTATACCTCCTTGTTCATCCCATACATGGGATTACTACACAACGGCATTGATATTCGCCCGGGTACGACTCACCCGTACCGGAAAAACTGTTTTCCAAAGGGATGCAACCATCACCTTGATTTTGCATGTGAGTTTCTCTGACATTCTCATCCCCTGCTGAGATCCATTCCTTTTCTTTGACATCTGCCTGTCTCATTGCTTCCATGTGACCGAAATTGACGGAAGTGTTGACTTCGGTTCTGGCTATATTTCTGCTTCTAAACCCTTTAGCTTCCGCGTAAACATTCTCGACTTTCTGAGAAATTTCTTTGATTGTTTCTCCATTGTTGACCGCTTCGTTTATTACTGTTGTTAGTTTTTTGAACGTGGTTTTGTTTATGTTCTTTATTAACATTTCCCGGGACTTAAAGAAATCTTCAATGAATATAGAATTGGCTTCAAATGCCCCTTCTGTGAATAGATTAAAATCTATCGCAAGAGATTCGCCGCCTTTGACCACATTCGACAAGACTATCGGTTTTAAAGTCGCGACTATTTTCCTGTCCGCTTCATCCCTCGAAGGGAGATACACTTCGGCAGCTTTATAAGATTTACCGTGCTTATGCAGATTGGATATTACTTCATCTTTCTGCGCTTCAAAGAATCTGCCCAATACGGAAATCATTCCGCGTTCCTGTTTTACAGTTCTGCCGACATACGCCTTCCAGTATCTCTGCTTCCATTCCTTACTGCGATAATTGCAAGCAGGATAAGATTTTATCATTTTATCAGGCTCGGGCGGTGCAAAAGTAACCGTGTCGAGAGGCACAAGGTTAAACGGTATTAATCTCACATCGCCGCCATCAAACGGTTCATAGCCCCATTTCTTAGCGATTTGATTCGGCGTAATCGAAGCAGTAGAGAATAATGTTTGGTCTTTCTTCAATTCGAATTCTTGATCCTGCGGTACTACATTAGGATGTTTCGCGAATAATTTTTTATCGTATTTCTGCAAACATTCTTCGGTTAGAGAAATATCCCGCATGACAAGGCGCGGAGTCATAGTCTGTTTTTGATAAGTCTTTTCCAATTCGAAGGCATTGGCACGGTTGACATCTTTAACCCTGCCTAATTTGTACGGGGATAATCCGAACATTGCTCCGAGCTGTTCTTCTGTGAATTCCACCGAAGCCAGGAACTGTAAATCTTCGGGAGACATAATAAGTTTTACAAAATCTGCGCCTTTCCCTAAGACTCCAATTTCTCCGGCTTTTTCTATCCCACCATATTGCTTCTTCCAAGAAGCTTTGATTTTTTTAGCTTCATCCGGCATTACATCTTCATCAAGTTTTAGGTATCCGGGAGGGATAGATCTGTTTCCCAATAAAGCTAACTGATATTCTTCCATGTACTCAATCAGGTTTATTTTCTTTCTGCCGGCTTCTACCGGTCCCATACCCCGCAAATCACTCAGAGGATTAGGGAATCGGAAATGCACTATTTCGTCTTTTGAGAACTTTCTTAAAGTCCCGGCGTCGTCATATTCGTAATACCTCTCTCCTTTTTCTTTATCAAACCTCGGAGTGGTCTTGTTTGAGAATAAGAATCTTACTTTTATAGGTCTTCCGAATGAGTTAAGCGTTAAAACCCAGTATGCGTTACCGGTAAGATTGAGATGCGCTTCTGTCATGTATTTTAATTGAAATGTATTGTGGAATGGTTCGGTCTTTAATAAGTCAAAGAATATGTGGTCGAAAACCTGTTTGTCTTCGTCTTTCCCCGGGACATATATTTCAATCGGTATTTGAGCCATATCCATTGAGAGAAGATTAACGCAATTCCATACCCGTCCGAGATTAGCCTCGAGCATAGAATTATAGTCCCCTTGCTTAACCCTATCGAACATCCCGAATTTAGGCTCTGCCTTAAATCCGAAAAAGCCCTTCTCGATACCGAGAGCTTCTCTTGCCTTGCGCTGTATTGCCTCTTTTGTAAACTGTAAAAGGTTCATACAAACACCTGCACGTGTTTATAGGTTTTAGTGAAAATGCCGTACCGGGATGCGTCCATTAAGTGATTATTAAAATCGATGGGCTTACGCTTAATTGTTCCGCTCCTGTCTTCCTCGAACTTATATCCTCTCTGTTCTTTCTCTAAATTCTGAGAGCCTCTAACAATATGTATGTTCAACTCTTGTAAATATTTTATTCCGGCTTCAACTGAATCGGGACCTTTTAAAGCAGCCTTTGCGTTTATTCCATGTAAACGTAATTCCCTTATTGATTTTGGTTCGGAAGAATCAAAGAATATTTCTCTATCCCCGACATTCTTTTTCTTTAACTTGTTTGCTATATCCCGGTTAGTCAGGTCAAGCTCATAGATGATTTCTTCTAACCAATAATGGTCTGCCTTGCGGTATATCTTAACCACCGCTGTCGGATCCACCGAGAACCCGAAATCCCCACCGTACCAGACTGCGTCATACCAGCCTTCATCTTCGCTCGGCAAATCACATATATCCCAATTCGGGTAGATAAGACCTTTAGGCAAAGCCCATTGACCATCCCGGTATATCTTGCGTGCTGTTACATCTTTGATGCCGTCGAGACGTTTCCTGTATGCCTCGCGTATCTTCCTAATCGGATTATCCAATACAGTCGAATGGTGGATATAAGACTTCTCCCCATTGTATATTTTCCCTTCTCCTGTTTTGATTTTTTCTCCCGAGAAGAACGCCTCTTTCGCCCATTGCGCCCTGGCAAGCTCAGGATTAAAAGACAGAATAAGTTGTTCGTAGATTGACAGCTGTTCTCTAAGACATAAATCAAGAATAGTAAAATCATTTTCAGAAAATTCCGTAAGCTCCTCAACATGACCTCCGGTAAGACCTTTAATCGATTCTATCTTTTCCGGATCATCCAACCCCTCAAAAAGTATCTCATTCGGCTGACCTCTGCTGTTGTAAAAAGAAATAACCCTTGTCGATTCTTTACAATTAAAATGAATTTTGTTCTGGTCGAGCATTATCTTCCAAACTTCCATGAGTGAATCGTAAACAGTTCTCCGGACCTTACGAAGACCGATAAACTTATGATTACCCTCGGTCCAACATCTATACAGCATTTTTCTTGCCGCGAATTCACTCTTTCCGGATCCTTTCCCGCCTACTAAAAGCAAATATCTGTATTGATTCTCTAATAGCGGATAAAACGAATCGCTAATTTTCAAATCGATAGTAGGCTCAGCCATAAAGCTTAGAAGTAAAAAAATCATTAGTGTGTGTGCATTTTAAACCGGAATCGTGTAGTATCTCTTGCGTCCTGTCCTCCCCCGAGTTCGCACAATCTAAACCAGCAATAAATATCAAACGGAAAAGCAAGAGTATCTTCATTCCAATTCCAGTAATAACTTCTTGCTGTATCAACAGCTTGAAAAGTAACAAGATCCTGCCAGTCCCAGGGCTTTAATGCCTTATCGGTTGTAAGTGCGGCAAGAAAGACATCTATATCGAGAGTATCCCCCTGTATCATTTCGACCGCGAACAGATTATACTCTCCTACCCTAACAGCAGTCTCGATATAAAGGGTTTCCGCTAAACCGACTACAAAGTCGTTTCCCCAGACCTGATAGTTGAAACCTGTTTCAAGTTTATGAATGTAAGCCGTGTCTACCGTTGCGAATAACATCATAGGTAACAGCAATAACAATAAAATTTTAATTGTTTTCAATTTTCCTCCTTGTCCCCGGTTTTTATAACCGTGATTTTTATTTCTTCATGTGTGTTTGCATTTGATTCTAAATCGATTTTTTTCTTCTCGGAATAATCCCTGTCAAACCGCTCGAGATATAACTTCGAATCATTGTAGTTTCTTTTTGCTCTGCGTTTAACATCCCGCCATATATCAGGCAAGTCGGCTTCCATTGCCTTCGCTACCATCCCGTTAAACCACTTGACAAAACCAGGTTTCTTCCGCCATCCGTAAACTGTTGTCCTATCTACACCAGCCTCTTTTGAAATAGCTGTAATAGTAGTATTCTCACTTGCTATGTAGGCTTCAAGAAAATCAATCTGTAACTTAGTCGGGGCAAATTCCGTAGAAGTTTTAGAGTCCTCTTCACTCATTCGACCACCTCCGTTTCAATGGATACTTCAACAAGCTTATCCCCAATCTGCACTTCCGATAAAGCCGCCATCACCTCGTTTTGTTTTTGTGGAATATCGTAACAATCAATGATTAAACGAATCTGAGTATCACCGCTTGCCAGAGCTTTTCTATTGAACTGTTTTATCTGTGCAAGAAAGGATATTTTCGCCATTTGTAGAAGTGTAAATGGTATTCGTTAAGCTCGTAAGTGAAGGATTGTGCAAGGATTGTGCTATTTTTCTGCTATACTTTTTTAGATAATACTTATAATAAAAGGTTTTTTAAGTGTTTTTTTGGTCGTTTATGATTCGACGTATATTACCAGTACCAGTACCCCATTTCCGTGCCAATAAACGTCTGAGCTGTTTTTTCAAATATTTCCCTGTGTTTATTTTTCTATTCCATTCTTCAACAATTTCTTTATCTCTACGCTCGTAATAGGGGCTTTTACTCATTTCTTATTTTCTTCCCTTTTCATCGCACCTTCACCCAAGCCCCGCTTTTCGTTACCTGATATTGCGTACCGTCGTTCATGGTAACCGTATCCCCGGGTCTATAACTTACCCGCTTCTGTTCGCCGGAAAGCCTTTTGTTCATCTTGCCGATCGGCTCTCTGTCTTTCTGCTCTTTCCTTCTGCGCCTTTCTTCGGTTTTATCGTTTTTCACTTTTACCCTCCATTATTTTTAACCTGATTTCAGTCCGGGGATTGTCCTTATCCACCCCAACAATTTCCG
>CAZVXD010000057.1:7313-13003 GCA_964631335.1 uncultured bacterium | reverse complement strand
TCAAAAAACTATCGGCTTTATCCGCTAATTCATCAAGTTTCATCGGCTCAAATTGGATTGCATCTTCGATACCGATATCAAAATATTGAATAATTTCCTCTATCTTTCTCCTATATTCTTCCAATTTGAAATACAGATCTTTATATTCGGGTTCACGTAAATAACGATGCGAAAATTCGGCGATATGAAATTTTCCTTGATTACCGAAAAATTCGAGAACAACGGGTAAATCCTTTTCAATTACCGCCAGGAGGAAACGGGTCATGGGTTCAGGCACCCACATGCAACTCCTCCCATATATCCCTGAACCGTTGTCTACCGAGATTCAATAATTTAGCTCTGTAGATAGACAGAATTTCGTTTATTTTAAAGTCAAAAAGAAAAAAGAAAGCCAGAATCGATCGCATTGAATACATCCTGAACTTAAAATCTCCGTAACACAGAGCCTTAAATTCTCTTGTAAATTCATATTCAGAAACACCTTCTTCCTCGACAAAACTCTCATAAACGTCGCCTTCCGGTATTAAAAATCTTTTTATCTCAAAATCCTGTAAATTATAAAATTTTTTAAGGCGACTCAACCAGAGTTTATTTTTAAAATTTATTAAAGTAAGTATAAACTCTTCCGTCTCGACAGCTTCCCCGTAAGGAAGATTAGAAATCCCTTCAAGCAGAGAAGAATAATAACATCGATCCAGCGCAACTTCGATATCGGTTTTATTACGTGTTTCTTCGTATCTTGAAAATAACGAATTCCAACAATTTTTCCAAAAACCTTTTCGCATAAGATTATTTAAATCTTCCATTTCGTAACTTTTTCCTCGAAATTTCTCAACAAAAAATCCTTTACCTCCGTTAATTATCTCTTTAATATCATTCAATTCATATATCTTTAAGTAAATATCAAAAAATCGCGCGGATGAACCCGGTATGCTTTTAAAAACTTTCCGGGCAACATTAAAAGGTATCATTCTTAAAAAGTCCTCCATATCTTCACCGGAAATAGGAAACCTTTTAATAAAAACCATTCTCTCCAACCTGTTCCTAAAATCCGAAATTCCTTCAGCCATCCTGAGACTTTCAATATCTTCGGAAGTGGGAATAAAAGAATAAATAGCTCTTAATTTAGGATAAATAGAATATCCCATCTTTAACTTTTAAGTAAAAAATCCGTCAATTCCGTCATCAACTCTTTCTTGATTCCTTCATAACGTTTAATCCAGTCTTTTCTCAAATTAACGTTTTCTTTTTCCACCTCTTTTTTCTCTTTTTTTCCTATTTTATCGAGTTCCTTTTTGTAACCTTCAAGTATTTCCCGGGCTTCTTCATTCGCGCTCTCGATCATTTTTCTCGATTCTTTATCGGCATTTTCTTTTATCGTGTCGGCTTCATTTTGAGCATCATTAAGAATTTTTCTTGCCTCTCTCTCTATCTCAAGAATCTTCTTTATCTCGTTCTCCATTTTCCTCTCGTTTCTTTTTATATTTTCTAAATTCACTTAAAACAAAATAAGCAATCCCAAAAAAAATTACAACTCTTACAAATATAAAAAACCACAAAACAGCAAGGGATATCCTATCCATAAATTGAAAATAAAACACATGAGAAAAAAGTCAAGGAGGATACCGTTACCGGCAAATGAAATAAAAAAATAAAAAAGCGTTTATCTTATTAGAAAACACAGATTGACAAAAATCACCATAATTTAAAAATCAAATATTAAAATGGAAAGACACAAATCAAAGTTAAAAATGAAAAAAAACACTAAGTTTCAGGAAAAGGACGTATATTTTCTTAACGTTTACGGTTTTCGCAATAGGATAATTTTAAATTTTAACATGTCATTTTGATTTTTAATTTTTGATATTTAATTTACGAAGGAGATATTTAAATTCTGAAAAACTATAATCAAAATTAATATACTAAAGAAATAGAACGTTTAAGATATTGAATTTATTCCTCTGTTGCTTCTTTGAAATCCACAATATCAACGCCTTTCGAATAAGGCTTTGTCGTGTACTGTCTTACATTACCCATCTTCTTTATAATATCCCTTATCTGGCAGGCAGCATCAAAAATAAAATCCAGTTTACGATGAGCCTGCGAGTTTTCCGAACAGTCATTTTTCAAAAGTTCCACCATACCGAAGATAGAAGTTAAAGGCTGATTTATTTCATGCGCTGCTGCTCCAGCAGTTTCTACCAGAACTTTAATACGTTCCGATTTCAAAACAAGTTCCTGTAATTTTTTCAATTCCAATAACAACCTGCTCCTTTCGACCGCGTAATCGAGCGAACGTAAAAGAGTCCTGTTGTCAACCTCACCTTTGATTAAATAATCCTGAGCACCTTTCTTAACCGCTCCCACGGCAACTTCCTCGTCATCGAGTCCCGTAAGTATAACCACCGGGATATCCGATACGATCTCAGAAACTTTTTTGTAAGTTTTAAATCCCGTACTATCCGGCAAACCCAGGTCCAGCAATACTAAATCGAATTTTTCTTTTACAAAAGTTTTATTAAAATCTGAAAGCTTTCCGCAATGAGATACTTCATAATTGTTTCTTTCAAGTTGTTTTGAAAGAACACGCACGAACTTATCATCGTCTTCAACTATTAATATTCTTTTACTTTTCCTGTTATTATCCTCTTTTGTATTTGTTTTTCTTTTCAAGCTTTTTCCTCACGGGCAGTCATTTTTCAACCAGTTTCTTTAAAACTTCAAATAATTTCTCTTTTTTTATCGGTTTAGTAAGGTAATCAGTACAACCTGCTTCAAGAGTTTTTTCTCTATCTTCCTTCATGGCATAAGCGGTCAGGGCTAAAATAGGAGTACTTTCCTTACTATTCTTCCTTTCCCAATCTCTAATATTTTTTGTTGCAGCATATCCATCCATTATTGGCATTTGCATATCCATCAATACTATATCATAATTGCTTTTCTTAAACTTTTCTACCGCTATCTTACCATTTTCAGCTTCATCTATATCCACGGAAAATTTCTTAAGATAAGCCTTAACCAACAAACGGTTATCGGGATTATCCTCGACAAGCAATATACTAAGATGTGGGAAAGTAAATGTAACTTTTTGCTTCTTCTCTATTTTTTCTTTTCTGATCTGGGCTTTCCATAATCCAAGGGTAGTCAAAATGGCATTTTTCAATTCTTTCCTTTTAACAGGTTTTAAAAGATACGTCCCTATTCCGTATTTATCTATTTGCTTTAAGTCATTGGGTTTATAATCGGAAGATAGCATAACTATGGTAGTCATATCTGAATCTTCCTGCTCTCTTAAAAATTTAGCTACACCCAAACCGTCGATCTCCGGCATTCTGCAATCGAGAAGAACCAGTTCAAACGGTTTTTTCTTGGAGTAAGCCTCTTTAATGATAGAAATAGCTTCCTTTCCGCCCTCTGCCTCGGTGATTTCCGCGTCCCAGACCGAAAGCATTTCCCTCAAAATCAATCTATTTGTAGCATTATCATCGACAATTAAAGTCGATATACCTCTAACATCTATTTCTCCGGGATTAATAAAAGTCTCTTTAGCTTTTTTCTCCTGAAGGTCAAAAATAGTCGTAAAGTAAAATTTGCTTCCCCTGCCCAATTGGCTTTCAACCCAGATTTTTCCGCCCATCAATTCTGTTATTTTTTTAGAAATGCTTAGCCCTAAACCGGTTCCCCCGTATTTCCTGGTGGTAGAAGAATCCGCCTGTTTAAAGCTTTCAAATACTTTATCTTTTTTATCTTCGGGTATACCGATACCTGAATCCTTAACAGAAAAAAGCAAACAGACGGATTTTTCTCTGTCGGATCCGATAAAATTAGGATCTTCTTCTTTTAGAAAACTCACGTTCAGAACAATTTCACCTTCCCCGGTGAACTTTATCGCGTTACCTAAAAGATTAACAATTACCTGCCTTAGCCTCGCGGGATCACCGATCAAATGCACCGGAACGTCAGGTTCGATTCGGCTGAGAAACTCTATACTCTTTTTTCGGGCTCTAACCGCCATAACATCGCAAATTCCTTCTATCAATTCCCCCAGATCGAAATCGGTTTTCTCAAGTTCAACATCTCCCGCTTCTATTTTTGAAAGATCCAGAATATCATTTATTAAATACAGTAAACTATCTCCTGCTTTTTCCAATGTTTCCACGAATCCTTTCTGCTCGGAGGAAAGTTGCGTATCCGAAAGAAGTTCGGTCATACCTATAATCGCGTTCATCGGTGTTCTGATTTCATGACTCATCGATGCCAAAAATTCACTCTTGGCTTTGCTGGCTCTTTCGGCTTCGACTTTTGCTTTTTTTAACTCATATTCGGCTTTTTGATGAGCCTCGATTTCTTCCTTGAGTTTCGCGTTAGATTTCTTCAATTCTTCAAAAAGTTCATCCTGAGTAAGCTTTTCTATTTTTTCCCGCGCGTAATCTATAAAATCCTGTGTCGGTTCAAAATCGGGATCCGCTATATATTTAAAAACCTCCAGATTGCTCATTCCTTTTTGAGAACCGGAATGCCTTACTCTATCAAATATACCTTCTGAAATTTCTTTCTCCACTAAAAAATTATTTTCCGAAAAAAAACGAACCAAAAGTCCGGATATTCCATTTCCCTCATCAATAAAAAATTCCATACCGGATTCATCACCTCTCCCGGAAATCTCCCACATTATCTCAGAAATAGCTGTGGCCAATCTTGTGGCTGTAACTTCTCCGAAACCAAAATCTTGTAGAAGACCGAGTACTTTGTTTCTTTTATCCACAAAATAATTTTTATTCTTTAAGGAAATCTTACCGAGCCGAACCATTACCCTATATCTTTTTCTTTTTGAAGCTGTAAGGATTCATTATTCTGTTTATCATCCGTTTCTCCGGTATTCTTAGATTCAATTTCCTCCTCACCGTCGGATTTCTCTTCAACATCGATCTCCTCACTTTCTTCCTCTTCTATTCTTAAATCATAATCTACATTAACAAAAGGTTGAAGTTTATTTACCCCTTCCTCAAAAGTACCCGCCGTACCGAAGATTTCCTTAAAATCGAATTTGGAATCCACAAGAGAAATAGCGACTCCGGGCCTTATTCCCGTAATAACAGTCTTAGCTCCCAAAAGATAAATCATTTTAGCGGTATTGTCTATAATTTTAGCTAGATAGGGCTCAATAATAGCAACTCCGGAAAGATCTATAACCACACCTCTGACTTCCGTCTCTTCAACCTCTCTTAAAATTTTATTCTTTATTTGTATCATCCTATTTTCATCGAGTTCACCCTGAATAGGGATAACAAGGCATCCTTTCGAAACATGAATGGATAAATCAGAAAAAATTCTATTATCCATAATTAAAGAAATATTCTAATATCTAAACTGAATTTTATTCATTCTTCAGCCCACGCATCAAAACGAGATAAGCGCCGTTTCCTTCCCATTCGGTTTCGGTAACTCGCATTTCCGCTCTGCTTCTCTTCTTACCTTTACTCGCCAATTCTATTTCTTTTATCTGATTTATTTCCAGAGGAAACGCGAATTTCTCGCCAATAAGGTCTTCAGGAGAAATATAAAGATATTCCTGCGCGGAATTATTGGCAAACTGTACAACCCCTTTCTTATCCACAACTATCACGGCATATTCTATTTTTTCTATGACGTTTTTTAATCTTGGGATATGGTTCTGACAGATATCATAG
>CAZVXD010000057.1:0-7303 GCA_964631335.1 uncultured bacterium | reverse complement strand
TCCTTTCAAGCTCTCGAATTTTTTTCTCTAATCTTATCAAAATCTGATGCCGCTCGACAGCAAAAAATATAGCCTGTAAAAGCGCGTTAACACCCATTTGACCTTTAACCAAAAAACCTTCCGCGCCCCTTTTCATTGCTTCAAGAGCAAGACCTTCATCGCTTAACGCGGTTATAACGACTACAGGTACATTATGAGCGTTTTTTCTCACACTGTCCAGAGTCGCCAACTCCTTGCTGTCCGGTAAATTTAAATCTAGTAAAATAAGATCAAATTTATGCTCCGAAAGACACTTGAGCCCTTCCCCCAGGGTTTCAACACTTGTTAACGCGAATTTTGTATTTTTAACTAATTCCGCCTCCTCACAGTACGCGAGAGTCTCTCTGATAAAAGTAACAGCGAATGAAGCGTCTTCTATAAGAAGAACATTCATTATCGAAATATCAGTGTTTCTTTCTTCCATTTAATACCTCTCAATCACAAATTTCAGTATTTTAATCATTTTTAGAGACAATTTCTTTTGATAGATTTTTTCTCGAAATAACGTATCTCAAACCATCTTTTAAAGTCGACATAGTCTTTAAACCTTCCATATCTATCCCTAAATCGGCAATCGTTTGGGCTATCTCGACGCCCACTCCGGTCAATATAGCCTCCGCTCCTACCAGCCTTACAGCTTTAGCTGTTCTTATCAAACGATCGGCAACCGCGCTGTCCACAGCGCTTATACCCGAAATATCTATAATGGCAACAGCCGCTCTCTTTTCCACAATCTCGGTTAACAGCGCTTCAGAAACCCTGGACGCTCTCTCACTGTCTAAAGAACCCAATATGGGAACTGTTAAAACTCCATCCCATACATCTATGACAGGCGTCGAAAGCTCTATAAGTTCTTCTCTCTGCGCCTCGATTTTCTTTTCCCTCTCTTCTTCCCAGAGTTTCTTCGCGGTAACATCTCTGGAAATACCAAAGGTACCAACAACCTCGCCCTTCTCGTTGTATCTGGGAACTTTTGTCGTTTCAACCCACTTTTCACTTCCGTCGGGATAAACTTCTTTTTCTTCTTTTTGCAGAGGTTCTCCTGTTTCCATTATTTTTTGTTCATCTTCATAAGCCGGTCTGGCGTGCTCCTCATCGAAAAGATCGAAATCTGTTTTGCCTATAATTTCGTCCGGATCCTCAAACCCCATATATTCGGCAAAAGTCCTGCCTATCCTGACAAATTTACTCTCTCTATCTTTAAAATAGATATTCTCGGGGATGTGCTTCAAAAGAGAATTTAATAAATTTCTTTCCAATTTTAAATCTTTATTCTCTTTTTCCAGCGCCTTTACCTTTTTCTCAAGCTCTGCTTTGCTTTTCTCTTTTTTAGCCATAATCGTCCTCCTTTATTATATATACACAATTAAATTTTTCACATCACGGAATACGAGCTACAAGAAGTGTAGCATCATCCGAACTTTTTTTATGCTTTTCGAAAGCTTCTTTCGCCACTTCCATAACCGGTCTATACACAACTCTTTTATCTTCGAAATTAAACGACGCGACTCCATCTGAATGCAAAACTATCAGGCAAGGTGTTCGCAAATCGAGTCGATCGGTTCTGAGAGTTCTGATATTACTGCCCAATAAACCATCGAAAGACACGAGTCTTTTGTACCTCTCGGATGTATAAATTTGGGTTCTTATATTACCCACTCCCAGATATTCGATCTTACCGTCTTTGCTCATCCTAACAATACCCACAACACACCCCCTGCTCCCATGCAGCCTTCTATGCATAGTCGTAACTATTTGATCCAGCTCGTCCCTGAATTTATCTTCAAGAACCTTTACCGCTATACTGCTCGCCTCGCTCGCTTTATCACCGTGACCAATTCCGTCCACAACCGCCACTAAAGCTGAATCCTCATATCTCTTTATAAAATAAGCATCTCCGTTACTTTTGAATCCCGGTTTAGGCCGGCTGAAAACGCTGGTCTGAATGAAGTTCTTATTCTTCTCCGCAAATATTTTCTTACCTGTTAAGATAAACTTACCATTCTCTATTTTAACTTTGACATCTGTAAGTAATCTCTTAACAGCTCCCAGACCTATTCCGAGAGTATTGGCAGTACTATAACCATCATCAAAAATTTCAGCTGTATCTTCCTTATGAGTCGGGTTTTCAGCCACGATATAAACACCTCTAGATGTTCCTTCTTCAAAAGAAATGTTCAATTTACCGGACGAACTGTGCTTTATTATATTTTTAGCAATCTCGGTTATAACGATTCTCAGCTCTTCCATTTCTTTTTCAGTTAATCTTATTTTGCTAGCGAATTTGGACATTTCGGAACGAACCATACAAATATCATCGCTGGAACTAACATCGAACTCTATTGCCGGATAAGTTTTTTTAACCTTCATTTCAGCTTCTTGTACGTGGTTACCTTGGTTCCTTTATCATCACTCTCGATTTTAAAATCGTCCATTAGATGCTTGGCGCCTATAAGACCTATACCCAGTGAATTCGCCGTACTATATCCTCTCTCTAAAGCCTGCTCAACATCCGGAATCCCGGGACCCTCATCCTGACATATAATTTCTATACCTCCGTCATCCCTGCTAACTATAACCTCTCCTCTATAAGCATGTTTTATTATATTCCTGGTCAATTCCGAAACAGCAGTGGCAATCCTGGTTTGATCTATCCAACGAAAACCTATGCGCTCCGCCTCGCTCTTTATTTCACGTCTGGCGATTAATACATCTATTTCTTTATTTATCGGTATGCGTAAGATTTCTTCCTTCATGCAGAATCCTTATTTATTTTTTCTCTTAATTTTTCCAAAGCGGAATCGAGTTCAAACGCGGTATCTATTTCTTCAAGATATAAACCAAGCTCCACCAGAGCCACCGCCACTTCAGGTTGAATTCCCACAAGTATAACCTCTTTACCCATGGCTCTTAGTCCCCAGGCTATTTTTTGCAGTAACCTGCCGAGAAAACTATCGACTATATCCAGAGCGGAAATATCTATAGCGACTCCTTTAATATGAGAATTATCCGCCTCTCTTATTATTTTTTCTCCCGCTTCCTCAGCAGCAGTATCATGAAGTTCTTCCTGAATTGGGACAACCAGAATATCACCTAAATGCATCCGAGTTAATCTTGCCATTTTATTTACCTTCTCCCTTTACGTTTTTTCTGGAAATAACGTATCTCAAACCATCTTTTAAAGTCGACATAGTCTTTAAACCTTCCATATCTATCCCTAAATCGGCAATCGTTTGGGCTATCTCGACGCCCACTCCGGTCAATATAGCCTCCGCTCCTACCAGCCTTACAGCTTTAGCTGTTCTTATCAAACGATCGGCAACCGCGCTGTCCACAGCGCTTATACCCGAAATATCTATAATGGCAACAGCCGCTCTCTTTTCCACAATCTCGGTTAACAGCGCTTCAGAAACCCTGGACGCTCTCTCACTGTCTAAAGAACCCAATATGGGAACTGTTAAAACTCCATCCCATACATCTATGACAGGCGTCGAAAGCTCTATAAGTTCTTCTCTCTGCGCCTCGATTTTCTTTTCCCTCTCTTCTTCCCAGAGTTTCTTTTCTGTTATATCTCTGGAAATACCCAGAATACCCACTATATTTCCTTTTTCGTCGTATCTCGGAACTTTGGTAGTGGAAACCCATGTCACTCTACCGTCAGGATGTGTTTCCTTTTCCACCTTACCCTCTAAAGGCTTACCGGTCCTCATTATCTCCTGCTCGTCTTCAAAAGCCGGTCTCGCGTGTTCTTCGGTAAAGAAATCGAAATCCGTTTTACCCATAAGACCATCTACGGTTTTTACATTAAACCATTCGGCAAGCGATTTACTGACTTTCAGGAAACGACTTTTCTCATCCTTAAAGTAAATATGATCCGGAATTGTATTGAGAAGAGAATTCAATAGACTCCTTTCGAAAACCAAATCCTCTTCCAGCTTAATTCTTTCTGTAATATTATAGAAAAAAACAAAAGAACCCGCAAATTTACCCTTATCATCATAACTTGGATTAGACCTGGTCAACAAATAGCGTTTTTCTCCGTCCTCACCATTCACCTCTATTTCGAACACACTCTTTTTTTTCTTATTTTTCGTTTTAATATTTTTCTTCGCTTCTTTAAAAGATTCCGGACTTAGGAAATCCTGCAATTCTCTCCCGGTCAATTTCCCTTCAGGAACGCCAAAAATACTGTCGCACGCGGGGTTGGAAAAAGAAAAAGTTAAATCTTCCTCCAGGTAAGCGAATCCCTCGCTCATTTCTTCTATTAACTTTTTGTACTCCTCATTCTCCCTTTGCAATTTTTCTATTTCTTTTTTATCATTTTTCTTAGCCAAAACAGTACCTCCCCTTTACCATGCAAATATTAAATATAATCATCTAAAACTCACCTATCCAATGAAATTTCTTTTTTCCGATTAATAACGTATTTTAAACCATCTTTTAATGTGGACATAGTCTTAAGACCCTTCATATCTATACCCAAATCGGCAATTGTTTGAGCTATCTCCGTACCCACCCCCGTTAACACTACTTTAGCTCCTACAAATTTCACCGCTTGAGCGGTACGAATCAAAAGATCCGCAACTGCGCTGTCCACCGCACTTATACCAGATATATCCACAATTGCTGCCCACGCCCGTGTCTCCACTATCCTGTTCAGCAGAGCCTCTGAAATTCTCGACGCTCTATCGCTGTCCAGAATACCCAGCACAGGAACCGCAAGAATACCTTCCCAAACATCTACTACAGGTGTGGAAAGAATTTCAAGCTCTTCTCTCTGTGCTTTTAATTTCTTCCCTTTCTCTAACTCCAGAGTTTTAATTCTGGTAACATCCCTGGAGATACCTAAAGTACCTATTATTTTTCCTTTTTTATCATAAAAAGGAATTTTAGTCACGGAATACCACTTTTCATTACCATCGGGTATTTCAACTTTCTGTATTTTTTCTATAACAGATTTACCCGTCTTCATTATTCTGACTTCCTCTTCCTTCATAACTTTGGCTTCTTCTTCGGTAAAAAAATCGAAATCTGTTTTACCTTTAAACTCCTCTCTGGAAAGTCCCGTTCCCTCGGCTTTTGATTGACTAACTGCCAAAAAACGACTTTCTTTATCTTTAAAATAAATTTTATAAGGAATACATTCTAAAAAAGCATCAATTAAAGTTCCCTTGATTTGAAGTTCTTCGACTTTCTTTTGCAATTTTTTTAGTTCTTTTTCGATATCTTTTTTAGTCTTTACTTTTCTGCTCAAATCCCTACCTCCTAAAAAAACTGACTTTTATACATCTCAAAAAATTCGAACTTTAAGTGTAAAATTGTTATTCATAAAACTCCAGAAACCTTATTATAGAAGAAATTTAAGATAAAAAAAATTTTTGTCAAGTCATTTTTTATTTCCATTATCCCTCCATTATAAAAAGCTTCCGAAAAAAGCAAAATCATATTTATCAGACGTTCCGCCAAATTCTCAAAAAACCATTTTAATAAAATGCAAAAAATGTTCCAGAACTTAAAGTTTTGATAACCAAAAACTTAAAAAAAAAAGCTTTCGCAAATTACGAAAGCTTTTCGCAGAACGCGAGAAACGGTTTTATTTACAATTTAGCAGCGACTTTTTTAACGACTTCTTCCCCAACTCTATTGGAAGACTCCACTGCCTGAGCACCCAGATGAGGAGTACAAATAAAATTGTCGAGTTCCATCAATTTCCTATCCGCAGGAGGTTCTGTTTCAAAGACGTCGAGTGCGGCTCCTCTTATTTTCTTATTTTTCAGAGCTTCGTATAGAGCGTCTTCATCGATGGTTCCTCCTCTGGCGCAATTTACAAGATAAACGCTTTCTTTCATTTTTTCTAGTTCTTTCGCGCCTATCAGATGATGCGTTTCTTCGCTATGAGGCAAATGAAGAGAAACAATATCAGAATTAGTAAGTAATTCATCCAGATCGACTATTTTTATATCCATTCCCTGAACTTCATCAACGTAAGGATCATATCCGATAGCTTTGGCTCCAAACCCTTTAACCAATTCGGCTGTTCTCCTGCCGATCCTACCAATACCTATTATACCTACAGTGCAGGAACCGAGTTCGTTGCCTTTCAATTCTTTTTTAGGCCACTCTCCCTTTTTCATACGGGCAGTCGCCTGAGGAATATGCCTCAAAAGAGCAAGCATATGCGCCACAGCTAATTCGGCCACCCCATTCGTCGACGCTTCGGGAGTGTTTACAACTTCTATTCCTTTCTCCCGCGCGTATTCCACGTCTATATTATCGAGACCCACTCCGGCTCTGATAATAAAATCTAATTTTCCCGCCGCGGCGTCTATCAGGTCTTTTCTGATCTTGGTGCGACTTCTTATTATTACCCCGTCATAATCGCCTATAATTCCAGCCAACTCTTCTTTCTCTACGGAAGTATTCTCTACAACCTCGATTCCCAATCCTTTTAGTCCTTCAACCGCGTCCTTCGCTATAGCATCACATATCAATACTTTCATCAAACCTCCTTTACAATAAATGAACCGCAGAGAACACAAAGACCACAAAGATTACTATTGTTTTCAAATTTTCTTTATATAGACATACTACTTTGTGCTCTTTGGGAGCTTTGTGGTTAAACTCTTCTGGTTTATTTAGGTAAAACATCGATTACAATTCTCCGATTTCTATTTCGTCCCTTCTCTGTATCATTATCGGAAATCGGCCTATATTCTCCGAAGGCTACCGCAGCCAGCCGGGATGGTTCTATATTCACATTAGCTATTAAAAACTTAACAACATTAACAGCTCTTTTAGCTGAAAGATCCCAATTTGTAGGATATTCCTTTTTCAAACTCCCGGAGATTGCCACATTGTCGGTATGTCCTTCTATTCTAATATCTCTTTCAGGCATTTCTTTCAGTATATTAGCTATCCGGAGTAAAGTTTCCTGTCCTTCCTTACTCAATTCCACCGTTCCCGGCGGAAACATCTTTTCGCATGGCAGCGTTATTGATATTTCTTCTCGCTCGAGTTCAACTTCTATCCCTTCAACCATATCCTGAAGATCCTGCACTAAATAACTCGTGCCGTTCTCTTTTTTCAGAGTATCGGCGCTTTGCATACTGCCCTTCAAATCATTAACAATAGAAATAAGAGTCTTATTTTCCTCTTTGTATTCATTTAAAGAATTGTACAGCGGAGTATGTTTCTTCACATAAAAAAACCCAAACAACAACAGTAAAAATAAAATAAAAGTAAAGTAAAAAATATCTCTTTTCAT
>CAZVXD010000056.1:11645-13066 GCA_964631335.1 uncultured bacterium | reverse complement strand
GCGTACATAAACGCGGCGTCGTCGGGATGACGTTCTTCCTGTACGTAATCGAAAACGTTTTTGACACCCGTGAAAAGCGAAAGGGTAGTGTTATGCTGTAACTGAAAATCATATGCCAGCCTCGCGTTGAATACCCAGAACGGATCGGTGTGTTTGATGTAGCTTTCGGGATTGTTTAATTCGTCTTCGTTTATATAGTCGATGTACATCCTCCCGGTATACTCGGTACCGATAATCAGATCACATTTGCCGGGAGAGAAGTCTAATTCGATGCCACCGGTCATTTGCGGCACACGCGAAATGTATTTGCTGTCTTCGGCGTACGTGTTGCCGTGAGCGGGATGCCCCACCCAGTCCTCCCGCGGATTGTCATATTGCGCGTCGGTGTACGTAAAGTCCAGGTTAAGTGCGAGAATGGTTAAAATAGCTGCTTTTACACCTGTTTCCAACCCTTGAGTGTATGCGTCGCCTATATTTTCCCATTCATAAGTATAACCTAATTGAGCGGACGCCTCACCGGCGTCGGCAAAACCGATTTTATCCTTTAAATCGGTTCGAAAAACATTCAAACTTACAACGAGTCTATCCGTGGAGTAATCGGCGCCTAAATTAAAACTTGTCGATTTTTCGGGCTTTAATCCTGCCAGTTTATTTACTCTCGGGGAACCGCTGCACAGGTGCAGGTCTTCGGAAAACCCGTAAGGCACACGGAATCCCGTTCCGGCACTACCGCGAAAGGTTAATTGGGGGGTCACCTTTACCCTTACAGCACCCCTAGGGTTGACGGCGGTCTCGTCGTACTCTATGGCAATCACGTCCTGCGGCGCGACATCGCCCGACCCCCCGAATTCATCCTTCGATTTATGTTTGTCGTACCGTACTCCGAGTACAACTTCCACGATGTCGTTCAACAGAGAAATCTCATCCTGTATGTAAACCCCATAATCGTGCGCGTATTTTTCGCTCGTGGAGGTATATGTCCCGCCGTAGTCTTCATCCTCTTCATCTACCACGACGTATCTTCCCGATTCATCCAATTCGTTGTAAGTGTATTGTACTCCGAGTAAAATACGATTGAATCCCAGCGCATGTGCGTAATTGGTGCCCGCCGCATAAAGATTTTCATCGGCGATATAAGGCTGCATTTCATCCACCGGGGGCATGGCGTCCCCGTGCGTCGACATATAATCTCCTAAAAAAGCGTCATTTGTAGCATTCCTGTTATGCTGACTGTACGCAAAATTGACATTCAATTCACCGGCGGGTGTTATATTGTTTCGGTATCCGATACTCGCTTCGTATCTTGTAGTTTTGATAGCTTCCGATCCTTCGGCGAAAGGATTTTCCCACATATCGAGATCTCCTCCCTGTCGCTGTTCGTTTATCGTAACTCCGCCGAGACTTAACCGGTCATTTCCCAG
>CAZVXD010000056.1:0-11545 GCA_964631335.1 uncultured bacterium | reverse complement strand
CAATCCCGAATAAGTCGGCGCGCCGTCGACCAATACCTGAACATGTCCCGCCTCCAGTCCCTGAATTCTCAATATAGAAAAGTTACAGGCGGAGCACTGCTGCTCGACCCTGATACCCGGCGTACCGTCTAACGCCTCGTAAAGATTCTGAGCTTCTTTTTTCTCGAGCTGCCTTGAAGTAATAACTTCTGTTCGTACCGGAACATCCTTTATGTATCGCGGTGTCCTCGTACCCGTTACCACAATACCGCTTCCCGCGATCGGACTCGCGGCTAAAGAAAAGTCCACGTTAACCGTTTTTCCTCGGGTAAGTTCTATATTTTTTTCAACTGTCGCATATCCCATCATCATTGCAATAATTTTATAGCTTCCCGCAGATAGGGAAGAGATAAAATACCGCCCATCCTCATCGGTTATCGAACCGAGGCTGGTCCCCTTGACGACGATATTAGCCGAAGGCAGGGGTTCGCCCGTTTCCTTATCTATGACCGTGCCGCTTATACCGCAAAGCTCAGCCGAGACTATACTCGTCGGTAATACCAATAACGATATTCCTACCACCAATACGATTAAATTAACTTTACTCATTTTTCCTCCTTTTTTGTGAAGTTTTTCCTTTCATAATGTTTCCCTCTTGAAGTCTCAACCATAGTTCTCAACGACCTTTCCCCTTTTTTTGTGAGACGATATGCCATGATCTTTAAAATCTGCGGACAACTTCCCGAACATGTTCTCGCACAAGAACAAAATTCACAAAAATCTCCGCTTCCACAATTATCCACATACCATGTTTCTATGTGCCCGGTACACTCCATAATCCTCAAACGATCTTTTAACGCTTCCCGGCTTAAATTTAGCTTCCGGGCAATTTCAAGAAGCGTCAGGTTCCCAGTTGCCATAAGTTTTAAAATTTCCATCGTCGAGCCCAACTTCTCACGATACTTAACTTTCGATACGTCCGACGTTGGGGATGCGGTTTTCACATCGACGAAGTCATACTTTATCATTTATTGCCTCCTTTTTGCTTAGGCTTAAAATATTAGCCTTGGCTAATATTTTGTTCAAAAAAATACCTCCTCCTCATAGAAACAGTTTACCTATCTGAAACACGATTACCGCCATCAACCATCCGAGCACCAGGGAATAGGACGTGGCGAAAAGAGCCCATTTGCCTCCAGCTTCCTTTTTAATAGCCCCTATGGTCGCAACACAGGGTATATAAATAAGGCTCATAACCATAAAAGCGTACGCGGAAGCGGGAGTAAAATAATTCTGGAGGGTGGCAGCGAGGTCTCCCGTGCCGAAGAGTGTTCCCATAGTTGCCACAACGACCTCCTTTGCTATAACGCCGAATATCAGAGCCACCGCAGCCTGGTAAAAACCGAAACCGGCGGGTTTAAAGACAGGCGCAAAAAATTTTCCTATGCTGCCGATCAGTGAATTCTGACCTGCGTATTCGACCCCAAGGGGCAAAGACGCCAAAACCCAGATTAAAACCACCGCCCCGAATATTATGGTTCCCGCTTTTTTAATAAATATAAATGTTCTCGCCCACGAAATACGAAGGACATTCTTAAATACCGGTAGATGATAAGGAGGAAGTTCCATTACCAGAGGCGCGACTTCTCCTTTGAAGAACATAGTCTTGAATATCCTGGCTACCAGAATTGCCAGAACGATACCCAGAAGATATAGAGAAACTATTATCGTTCCTTGTATTTTGGAAAAGAAGGTTCCCGCAAAAAGAATATATATCGGCAGCCTCGCGGAACAACTCATAAGGGGGTTTACGAGGATAGTGAGAATTCTATCCTTCTTCGATTCGAGGGTTCTCGTTGCCATTATAGCTGGCACATTGCAGCCAAACCCAAGAATCATAGGAATAAAACTCTTTCCGTGAAGACCAAGTATATGCATCAATTTATCCATGACAAAAGCGATTCTTGCCATATAGCCTGTATCCTCAAAAAACGCAATAATAAGAAAGAGGATGAAGATAATTGGTACAAATACAAGAACAGCCCCCACTCCTCCGATAACTCCATCCTGAACAAAAGAGACAAAAAGAGAAGGCGAACCATATGAAGCCAAAAGAATGCCGATCCGCTCGCTAAACCAGGAAAAGAATGTATCGACCCAATCGGCCGCGGGACTTCCTAGTTTAAAGACAGCCTCAAAGGTTAACCAGAGCAAGAAAAAGAAAAAGGGTATTCCGAAAAATCTATTTGTAACGACCCTATCGATCCTATCGGAGATATACATCCTTTCTTGAACGGTGCTTCGGCGATTTACGCATTCTTCATACAATCCGTGTATATAACCAAATCTTCTCTCGGCAATAAAGGTCGGCGTATCCCCGTTGCTTATTTTTTCTGCCTCGAGGACTAGTTTCATTATATCCGCTTTAGATTCAAATTTTTCGAGCAAGGAAAGTACCGTGGGATCCTCTTCGAGAATTTTTGCGGCTACGAAAGCAGGCGGGTATGGGGCTCCTTCTCCGGCGATTGCTGCCGCCATTTTCTCGACAATTTGATCGAGCCGTATCCCAAAATATCTTGGTCTGCTCTTTTTCTTCTTTTTATCTCCGAGGATTATCGTCTTCAACTCTTTAATTCCCTCGTTTTTATTCGCTACAGTCTTAACTACGGGAATGCCAAGGATCTTCGAAATTTTATCCGCATCTATTTCTATTCCCTTGGAAACGGCGATATCGATCATATTCAGGACCAGTATCAAATTCTGCCCGAGCTCTTTTAACTGGAGAACTAGCTGCATATTCCTTTCAAAATTCGAAGAATCCGTGACGACTATAACGAAGTCGGGTTTTTCTACTGCGAGATAGTCTCTCGCGATCCTTTCATCCTCAGAGTAGGATGAAAGAGCGTATGTTCCGGGCAGGTCGACCATATGTATATTTTTTCCTTTAAACGTAAACCCTCCCTCTTTCTTCTCGACCGTAACACCGGGCCAGTTTCCCGTATGCTGACGGGAACCCGTTAGCGCGTTAAAAATAGTGGTCTTGCCGGAATTGGGATTTCCCGCAAGCGCTACGTTAATATCGTAATTCTTCATCGTACTCCCATAAATTTTCCGTCCGGGAAACATATATCCTGTTTGCCATCCCGACGCCGATTCCTATTCTCGTTTCCCCGGAAGATATAATAATCGCTCCCGGAGCGGGTTTAATTATCTCTATTTCATCTCCGACTCTCAAACCCATACCCTCAAGCTTTCCTACCATACATCTTCCTCCAAAAATCCTTGAAATTATATATCTTCCCGCTCCTGCCATAGAGAGAGGCATTTATTCCGCCTTTTCCACCAAAATTTCCTTCGCCTCTTCCTTTCTAAGAGAAAGATGATATCCCTTTATTTTTATGTCCATTGGATCTCCGAGAGGTGCGATCTTTACGACTTCCAGAACACTGCCGGCAATAACCCCCATATCGAGGAACTTCCTTTTAAGCCTACTCTTTGTTTTAATCTTTTTTATCATTACTTTCTCACCTACTTTAATATCGGCTAAACTCATATTATTCCCCTCCTCACATTTCCCCGGAAGCTCTCCGGACTTCTGAAAGCCTCTAAAGTCTTTTACCCATCCGGCCCCTTCCCCGGGACATTCCTTTACAAACTCAAGAAATCCCAGCAGCTTAGAAAATGTTTCCTTACTCAGATAATGTTCCATTTCACAGGCATCCCTATCGGCTACAGACGCAGATACTCCCAAAATTTCCGTGAAAAACTCAAACAGGGATTTATGACGTTTATAAACTCCTTCCGCTATTTCCATCCCTTTCGCAGTAAGATCCACGTATCCGTACCTCTCATAAATAACCAACTCCTCTTTCTCAAGCCTCTTCAACGCTCCCACCACAGAAGCGGCTTTTACGCCGAGCTTTTCCACTATATCTTTCACTCTTACAACCTTCTTCATCCGGTCGAGGAGAAGTATAATTTCTAAATAATCCTCAAGCGCATGTGATAATCCCATTTTACCTCCGTTTTAGCTTAACTTAATATATTTAGCTTAGACTAATAATATATATCTCCGGAAATTTGTCAAGGGGGTGCTCTTACTTTCTTTTAAATGCTAATATGCAAAGTTGTTGCCTGAAGCGCAAAGAAAACGTTCGCATCCCGCTAAAATGGAACAGTTATTCATTTCGTAGGGCAGATTTTTGATGTTTCGGATAAAATCTTACCGAACTAACCAGCTATGCGACTTTGTTTTAAAAAATAGGCAATTAATTTTTCCGCGTTACAATCAACACAATACTTAGCCCCTCAACTACACCAACTTGCACATGAATTCTCCCGGCAATTCCAAAAAACACCCTTGACAAAACATTCCTTCGTGTTACTATTATTAAAAAAGTAACACGGATAAAGGAGGTATTTATGTTTTTAATTTTGCTGTCTTTATTGGCTATAGTAGATTCTTCGGAATGTTTTCCGGAAGCTTTAAATGCAAAGAGATATTTGTATGAAGAAATAACAGTTGCGGATAGGAAAGAACCGGAAGATGCAGGTACGGCTTCCGAGTTTCTCAATGCCGGAGCTGAAACGCGGCGGGGAATAATCACGGGTAAAATAAAAGACGCAGCCACAGACAATCCCCTTGAAAATGTCAATGTACTGGTAGATGGAACCCCATTCGGAGCGGCTACCGATAAGAAAGGAGAGTTTGTCATCGGAGATATAGAAGCAGGAGACCACACGCTTAAAATCTCGATGGTAGGATATAAAGAAAAGACAATCCAGTTCGAAGTGGTTCCGGACGCTATTGTCGTCATAAATATAACTCTCGACCCTACAGTTCTATCTTCGGATGGTATAGTCGTTACAGCAACAAGAACCGAAAAAAGGCTCGGAGATGTTCCGGCTACAGCCAGGGTAATCACTCATAAAGAAATCGAATCCTCGCCTGCCAATACGGTGGATGAGATTTTAAGACGGGTCGCGGGAATCGACCTTCAGCGTTCACAGGGTTTTGTGGGCAGTTCGGGAGCCGTTTCTATAAGAGGTGTCGGTTCTTACCGTTCTGCCGGAGATAGAACAATGATTCTACTCGATGGGGTTCCTATTAACAGTATGTATACAGGGCAAGTCGCATGGAATGCCATTCCAAAAAAGGAAGTAGATCGGATAGAGATTTTAAGCGGTCCCGCTTCGGCACTCTACGGTTCGATGGCGATGGGAGGGGTTGTAAATCTCATTACTAAAAATCCGGCGATGGGAGAAAAACCCGTTGACATTCAGATTGGTTGCGGAGGATGGTCTACAAGGGAAGGTTCGGTGAAATTTACTCAAGCTCGAGAAAACTGGGGTGTACGGATAAATGGGCAATATTTGGAAACCGACGGATATATCAGCACACCGGAAGAAGATCGCGACGATTACACGACCGGAAGTGAGGTCGAACGGTATATTTTAAATGGGAATCTTAATTATCGTTTCTTAAAAAATCATTCTCTAATTATGAAACTACTTTACAGCGACTCTGACCGGATTAAAGGTAGGGAATATTATACTTCATCCACTAAAGATTACAAGGCTAATCTCGGTTGGACCTGGAAAGGGAAAAGAACAGACTGGAAAGTTTCTCTCTATGGCAATAGTTCGCCCGGCGATGAAGCTCAGGATACAAGGAGTCATGATGCTATCAATTATTTCATTCACCGCGATAAAGACGATGCCGGAATAATCGCTCAGGTGTCTTTACCTGTAGGCGAATCACATACTATCACAGCCGGCAGCGACTATCGCTGGGGGAAAGCCGGTATAGAAAACACCGCGCCCGACGGGAGCTTGGAATCCCGGGGAGGAGGAAGTAAAGACCTTTTGTCGCTCTTTGCCCAAGAGGAGTGGAAACCGGGCAAGCGGTTAGGAATCGTTGCCGGAGCCCGTGCTGATTTATGGCGAAGTTTCGACGGTTACACATACGAACCGGCAATAAGTTCCGAAGAGAATCATTATGAGAAAAGGTCGGATTGGGCTATAAGTCCGAAAATAGGGCTGAATTTTCACCTCAACGATATTGTCACTCTAAGAAGCGTCCTTGGCAGTTCCTTCCGTACTCCTAATTTATATGAACTCTACTATGCCAGCACACGGGGACAATGGGATTATCTCCCGAACCCGAACCTCGAGCCGGAAAACATGTATTCGGTAGAAGTCGGCATCGATATACGTTTTGGGGATAAGTTCGTCACCAGAACCGCGGCTTACGGAAGTGAAGCACGAAACTACATTTACAGTATCGCTACCGATGAAGAGAACGGGATTAAAGAAAAAATGAATGTCGGCAAGGTAAAAATAGACGGAATAGAGTGGGAAGCAGAATACAAAATCAACCGATGGTTTTCGGTTTCGGGCAATTACACTTACACCCACTCGGTTATATCACAATTTACTCCGGACACTTCTCTCGAAAACAAAGAACTGCGTTATACACCGCATCATAAAGGTAATCTCGGGATTTCTTTTAGCCACCCTCGTTTCGTAAAAATAAGTGTTGCCGGACGGTACGTCGGATACAGATATAACGATGATTTGAATGAAGAAAAAGTAGAAGACTTCTTTGTTGTGGATGTAAACCTGTCCAAAAAATTAACCGACAATATGGAAGTTATTTTAGATGTGGAGAACGCTCTGGATAAAACTTATGAAGAATATGAGGACGTAATAGCTCCCCCTCTTTTTATCATGGGTAAGCTCAGAGTCTCTTTCTGAAGAGGTCGATTATGCGAAAAGATTGGAGGAGAATATATCCCAAAAGGAGGGTAGGAAGACCCGGATCCTTCCTATCTAATGAAAAAAAATTAAACAAAGAGATAGACTTTAAACGCAATCTATCATTTACAAACGACCAACAAGATAAAAGAAAGAAACTTCTTTATATTCATATTCCATTCTGCCGTTCTATCTGCACCTTCTGCAGCTTTCGATCTGTTCTGGAATCACAAGTAGATGTTTCAGCCTATCTTGAGGCGTTAAAAAGCGAAATGTATCTTTACGCTGATCTCGAACATATCAGTAATTCGACCTTTGGTTGTATTTATTTTGGCGGAGGAACACCAAGTCTCCTTGGCGCGGAACAACTCGTAGACATTCTTTCCGCCTGCAGGGACAAATTCGATTTATCTGATGATATTCAAATTACCATCGAGGGTAGCCCCTCCAGTTTTGATATGGATAAACTTACGGCAGTTTACAAAGCCGGAGTCAACCGAGTAAGTTTTGGTGTCCAGACTTTCTCGGATCGTTTGGGTAAGATACTTAATCTGCCTCAAAACTCTCTCCGTAGCCGGGATGCTATTAAAGAAGCTCATAAGGCAGGTTTCAAAAAGATCGATATCGACCTTCTCTATCCTCTTCCGGGACAAACTATGGAAGAATGGGAAGAAAGCTTATCCTGCGCCATACAGCTCGGGATAGAACACCTGAGTCTATATCCTCTCCACATGTCCCCTCATATCATAATGAGCAAGCAAATCGAGCGAGACGAAATACCCCCTATTCCCGGACTGGACGAAGAAATAGATATGTATCTAAAAGCTCTGGAAATGCTCGAGAAAGCCGGATATACCCGATACAGTATCGACAATTTCGCTCTGGGAGGAGAAGAAAATTTCAACGGGGAAATCCATCTTCGTCACTCCGAAGCCGGATTAATGGCTCTGGGAGCCGCGGCTTTCGGTCGATTGAATGGTATTGCATATAGAAATATACGTTCTCCTGAACGGTATACCGAAACTGTAAAAAACGGTGCTTTACCTGTCGGTTTCTGGAAGGGAGTGTCCCGTGAAGAAACAATGTCCCGGTTTATGGCTGAAAAACTCAGATTGCTTAAAGTAAAGGGGGAAGATTTTTATTCGTCTTTTGGCTGCTGGCCGGAAGAAACCTTTTCTTCGATTATTACCCACCTTAAGAAGAAAGAACTCATCGAATTAAACGGACACGATATAAAACTCACCGGGTTAGGAGCTCTTTGGGGCAAGAATGTGTGCCGGGAATTTTCCGCCTAAAGAAACAAGAACTATAAATCTCGCGGAGATAAAACTAAATGATTAGCCTGCATAACGTTAATTGTTTCTATCCCGGAGCATCCGAACCCGCGCTTAAAGAAGTTAATCTAACCATTAAAAAAAAAGAAACCGTTCTTCTGGCGGGACCATCAGGCGCAGGAAAAACAACTTTGCTATATCTGCTTAACGGCATCATCCCACAGATAATAAAAGCAAACGTCGACGGTTCCGTCAGGATAAACGGCTTTTGCCCTTCCCAGTCTCCGATGCCCATTATCTCACGGCAAATCGGTACGATCTTTCAGAACCCTCAGAATCAAATCTTCGCTTCACAGGTATACGAAGATGCGGCTTTTGGTTGTGAAAATCTGATGTTTCCCGGGAACAAAACCAAAAATGACGTAAAGAAAGCGCTTAAAGAAATAGGACTCTGGGAACTTAGAGATAGAAATGTACATCATTTATCCGCCGGGGAGAAGCGAAAGCTTGCCATTGCCGGTATCCTGGCTATGGGACCTAAAATCATTCTTATGGACGAACCCCTGGGAGACCTGGATATTGTAGCTCGCAAAATGATATTAAAAACTATTGCTCATTTAAAAACAACCAACTGTACCATTATCATAGCAGAGCACAGAATTGATGAAGCATTACAAGTGGCGGATAGAGTAGTTTGGGTGGATAAGGGTAGTATTTATAAATCCTGTTCCGGTGTATCGAATATATCGAAATCCTCCTATTCTCACCCATCATATATAAAAAACGAAAATCTTATCACCGCTGAAGAAGTACGTTTTACGTACAAACCCGGCATAAGAGCATTAAATGGGGTCAATATCGAGCTAAAAAAGGGGGAATTTGCCGCTTTAACAGGTCCCAACGGAAGCGGAAAAACAACATTGCTAAAGTTATTAGCCGGGTTAATCAAACCCGAAAAAGGAAAAGTAATAATCGGGGGAAAAACAAATCCCTCGATGGACGAACTTATCGGAAAGGTGGGGTTTCTTTCTCAAAACCCGGATGAACAACTTTTCAATGACTCGGTCATAAACGAGGTTTACTTCGGACCCAACAATCTTAACCTGATTTGTGATGTACGGGGTTTGATTCTCGATGCCGGTTTAAGCGGTTACGAAGAACGCCATCCGCAAACTCTTTCGCGCGGGGAAAGACAAAGAGTTGCTCTGATTTCCATTCTGGCTATGGGACCGGAGATTCTGCTGCTCGACGAGCCCACCACAGGACTCGATGAAAAAAATTGGGTCAAATTGATGAAGATGATAGAACGTTTAAACACCGGGGGAGCAACGATAGTCTTTGCGACACATAATGAACACGCTGTAGAAAGGTTCGCCACACGATATATAGAACTTAACGAAGGTAAAATAAAGCATGATCAAATACTTTGAAGGTAAAAGCGCACTTCACCAGTTGGATCCCAGAGTAAAAATTATCTGGTGTTTGATTATCTCTATTCTTGTAGCTCTTACCGGTGATCCCATAATACTAGGCATAATATTCCTTTCTACCGTTTTGTCATGGATAATAGTTCACCCCCCTCTTCGTAGATGCAGGCGGGCATTTATTTTCATTATCGCAGCGGTGATAACCACCATGATTTCTCAGTCTTTTTTTTATAACGCCGGCTCTCAAGAAGAAAAGTTACTGATATTATCCGCCGATTTTCCAATATTGGGCAAACTCACCGGCGGGTTGTTCGTTTCTCTCGAGGGCCTAAAATACGGATTTATTCAATCTTTTAGGCTTTCGTCTCTTTTTCTCACCGGCTTACTTATCATTATGACTACTTACCCGTCGGATTTAATTTTAGGACTTACCAGGTTAGGAATACCGGGAAGATTCGCTTTCATGCTTACGGTATCTTTCCGGTTTCTGCCAGTACTCGAGGAAAAATCAAAGCGCATTCTGACTGCTCAGCGCCTGAGAGGAATGAAAACCGATGGTTGGATTAGTAAAATAAAAGTCTTCAGACATTTGCTTGTTCCTCTGGTCATCGATGTGCTTCGAGACGTGAGACAACTGGCTTTAGCCGCCGAGGTACGTTGTTTTACAGGAGAAAGGATCCCTGTCAAAAAGTTAAAGTTCCGTTCGAAAGATTGGATTGCCCTGGGATTTCTTTTATTATTTTCAATATTCATACTTATAGTGCCATCAAGATAATGACAAATAAAACATCATCCGATAAAAAGAACGGATTCCTTAATTCGTTTTCCACCTATGAACTCATTACTATAGCATTATTCATCTGTCTTCTATACGTGGCAGGTCTTCCTTCAAGACTTGGACTGAGAAGACTTCCTTTTATAAGCTCTTTTATCTATTCGGTTCCTTTTACTACCGTACTTATAATAGCGATCCGGCTTATCCCTAAACGCGGAAGCACACTGCTGATTCTATCGGGATATGGACTCTTTTCCCAAATAATCGGTCAAGGAATAAACATAGTGTGGTGGCCTTATTATTTACTACCCGCCTTGGTTATAGAATTGCTTTTTTGGGTAAGCAGAAACTACGCGAGAACCTTAACCAATGCCGTTATTGCCGGAGCTCTGCGCGGACTGTGTTGTTATATATACATATACGTGTTCCGGGCATATTTTATCCTTCATATTTACTATGCTTTTTGGTACAAGGTATTCAAGATATCCGAAGGAATAATCGGTTCGATGATCGGAGCGGGTTTAGGGTTTTTCTTGAGCAAATCCATAAAAAAAGCTTTTAAAGATGGCGGCCTTTAGGTGCAACGTTTTGGGCTGTTTCCCAATCGTAGAGATAACCATATTTTGTTACATTTCCTTCATCATGATTGAAAGCATAAAATTCTCTGTTTTTTAATCTGTAGGCAAGATTTTCAGCCATCCATAATTGTTCGCCAATTTTAACAGTACTATAAGTTTTTCCATCGCGTTCATCAAATAATTTTCCACAAATAATACAAAATCCGTCAATCACATTATGTTTGTTATTACGCTCTTTTCCACATTGAGTACTTTTCCTAATTGTGTTCTTTATCATGGGTTTTCACGCATATCGAACATTTACATCCTTTCCAAGAATAAGAGCCAAAAATACATTTAATATTCATTTTAATTTCCGCTGACAACGATTAAATTTCAGTACCTAACAGAGTTTATATGTACTAATACTAATCACAAATACATCATTATCAAGCTATATAAACAGATTACAATATTTCCAGGTGGCTTAATATACATTAGCATGCTATCTATATATTTCTTAATTCTTACATTATAATCATAAAGAAAATATAAATTCTGTCAATATAAGATTTTGTGGCTTTTCCTTTTGAATTGAAAGTTGTATCCCCTCTTTTGTTTTTTTAATGTTCGGTGTTGGGTTGGGATTCCGACTTCTGGCTTCTGACTTCTTTTTCAATCATTTCCCATTTCAAGGTCTACCCCCATTAACACCATTAACATATTTACCTATTTGTTAATCTAAATCCAGACTCCAAACAAACTTATTATCCGGAG
>CAZVXD010000055.1:0-13186 GCA_964631335.1 uncultured bacterium | reverse complement strand
CCTGAATTCAGCATGAAACGAGTAAGGTCTTTTGTTTCCTCGATATCCATTCCCTTATAAAATACTGCCATTAAAAAGGCACTTATCTGATAATTTGGGATTTCCTTAGAGGTAACACCACGCACAAAAAATTCTATGTCGGCTTTACTTAATTTTTTCCCGTCTCTTTTTTTTCTTATTAGTTCCCGCATATTAAAGAAATTAATTGAAAAAAAACGATTGTCAAGAATCAACCACCAACAAGATTAATAATAATTAAGAATATTGATATCAGAGAACAAACCTTTAGTGAACCTAAGTTGACAAAGATTGAATTCTGTTTTATAATTAACCTATCATAATGAAAAACAATAAATCGAAGCCGATCGAAGATATTCAAGCCTTTGTAAATCAAGTCCATAGGAGACGGCTTTCTAAATGGATAATCAATCAAACCATTCTTTCTCTTTCTTTATTCCTGATTGTTTATCTTTCCTTGAAAATCTACAATCAAATTTTTTACATGACTCCATTGGAATGGAAAATATTTCCGATAACATTGTTTCTCTCTCTTACCCCTTTTTTGTTTGGAAAACCAAATCTTTCAGGTACAGTGGATTTACTTGAAAAACGCATAAAAGAATTAAAAGGAAGGCTTTATCTGGTAATGGAACCTTATCCTGCTGTTCTCGATTCGGAAATTTACACAAAAAAAGCCATAAAAGAATGCGCTTCTATTCTGAAAAACAAAAACATAAAAATATTAACTCCCATAAAGTACAATCCCGATAATTTAATTTTTTTTGGCTCAACCTTCTTATCTTTAATTGTTCTGAGTGCTTTATGGGGCGGAATAAAAATCGAAAAAATATCAGTAAACCCTGTTATAACTTACGCTGACTTCAAAATACCGAAAAATGGAAAAGCTCTGATTCTCGCCGAAAGCAATCAGTTAAGGAAAATGTTTCTCCTTGGCAATGGAAAAGCACAAGAAATGATTAATTTCGGTAACGGGAAATTCGGAATAATGGTTAGGATGAAAGAAACTTCTTATATCCAGGTCGGGTATAGAACATGGAAAAGCAAAAAGGTAAAACTCAGAGTTACCCCTTCTTTATTTATAAGTAAACTTACACTAGATTACAAATTTCCGTACTACCTCGAAACCAAATCTTTTTCAGATACGTTGTACGACCTTGAAGATGAAATACTAATCCAGGCTTTAACCGGAACCAGAATTAATTTCTCCGGTGTATCCAATCTGGTTCTCAGCGGAATCAAGAGCAACATTAAAAATAAATCCATAAAAGACAATACCTTTTCCGGTATTTTTGTAATAAAAGAAAAAGGCACAATCGAGGTAAGCTTAATAGACACTTCTCTTTCCTCTTCTCTTAGCTTTAACTTTTTTATCGATCCCATTCAGGACAAACCTCCTTCCATAGAGTTCGTTTCTCCTGAAGAAGAGTATAAATTAGATGAATTATCGATGTCGGTGCCGATAATACTACGCGCAGAAGACGATTACGCGCTCTCCTCGGCAAGTTTACTTCAAGAAAAGGAAAAAGAAATAAAACTTGCTGTCCCCTATCAGGCAAACTTCTACGAAGATTCACTAATTTTAAAGATAAGAAGCCTGCTAAGCGGAGAAACACTTAAAATAAGGGCAAGAGCAACCGACGTTGCCGGAAATACGGCTTTTTCTAATTACATCACTATATACATGCCTACTCTCGAAGAAATTTTCTCGAAATATCGAACACTGCAAGATACATTGGAAACTTATACAAAAGATATAGAAGAACGAGAAAAAGAAATAACCGAAAGAATCGAAGCCTTCTTAAACAAGAACTCAACGGCATACAAAAACCGTTATGAGATAAACAAGACAGTAAAAGAACAGAAAGATTTGATAGAAGGAATGAAAAAACTAACAGAACTTTCAGAAGAAATCAAAGACCCTCAAATTGAAAAAGAAATCGAAAGAATAAAAGAATTAATAGACGACAAACAGCTAAAGAATTTTATGGCTAATTTAAATAAAATTACCGGAAACTCCGAAATAGGTCCCGAAGACCTGAAGAAATTGAATGCCGATCAGAAGGATTTACTAAAGAACTTGGAACTTTTCAAAAAAAGTCTTGAATATCTAAAGAAGTTGTTGGAATTGAACGAATTTTCAGCCAGAGCAGAAGAAATGTATAAGAAACAACAGGAAATAACTTCATCCGAACCGGATTATCATAAATCACAGATGGAACGGCAGCTCGCAAAAGAACTCGAAAGTTTAATTCAAGACATGGAAAAATCGAGAAATGAAGAAATAAAAAATATAGCCTCTGACTTTAAGAAAACAAAAACACCCGAAGACATGAAAAACCTGGCAGATATTATGGGAAAAGGCAGCATCAGTAAAAAAATCGCAGAAAACATAGAACAAAACCTGCGTAATCTGAATAACTCACTAAAGAATGCCCGGGAATCCAACGCAGGAGAAACATTAGCAGAAATCATCAGAAAAAAAGGCTGGGAACTCGGATTTATACTTCGTACTCACAACAATCTTATAGACATGAAACCATCTCTGGAGAAAGGGCTTATTGAACAGGGTTTATTGGAAGCACTCGAGAAGATCGAAAGAGAACTGCAAAACCTGTTTATCAGAACCCTTGGCTTTTCTCCCGAAGTGTTTTCAGACATAAAACGAGCCAAAGAGAAAATAAAAAATTTAAGCCTCGAACTTACAAAAAGAGACGTCCCGAGATCCACAATGGAAAGGGTAAACGACCCGCTTATACAGGCAATCATAAAGCTCTTCTCCCAGCCTCCGCCGAGCAGCGAAAGTATGGCAAACGCTCTAAGGGAAATTATCGAACAACAAAATTTAATAATGCAAGGTATGGGCAAAATGATGCCCATACCCGTACCCGGCTCAGGAAACAAAGAAATCCTTCAAAATCTATCTCAGAAGCAAAGACAACTCGCGGAGGATTTAAAAAGAATGGGTAAGGCTTTCGAACCTCTATCCTCAGAGATGCAGGAAATGGCAAATAATTTAGAACAGGGAATATTGGATAAAAATCTCATTGAAAGGCAACAAAAAGTCCTCGATAGATTACTGGAAGCTGAAAGCGCGATAAGAGAGGAAGATGTTTCAAGAAGAAGGCGTTCTGAACCCGGCATTTATGTAAGCCCGGAGAAAGTCTCCCTGCCGGAAAATCTTGGAGAAAAGAAAAAGAGCCTGCGTGAACTTCTTGAAAAAAGGATAAACGAACCCTATCCCGAAGAGTACAAAAAAGAAATCGAAAATTATTTCAGAGAACTAACAGAATGATATATTTAATACTCATATTATCGCTCAACTTTAATTCTTTAAACACTAAAGATATAAAAAAATACTCTCCTGAAAAGAGAAGAGAAATAACTATCAAATTAATTCAAATGAATAAATACGATATGGCTTTAACTTTCGCGCCGGATAAAAACCTTACCGGCTGCATTAAGATCCTGAAAGGAGCCATTGCGGAAGGAGTCGAGGATATCCGGGATTCTGCGGAAAAAGGAAATTTATTTTCCTGTGATCTATACATATTGTTCAATCTTCAAACGGGAGAAAAAGATCTTCAAAACTACATAAAAAGAGAGTTAGATATTCTGCCCGACACAGTTCTTTCTTACCGATCTCCTTTCACCCGATATCTGACATTACATCCTGAAAGCCTATATGTAAATAATATTCCTTCCGATTCTGTCCTCAGCCCTTATATTCTTTTTAAAGCCGGAATTATAAATACCGCCAAGGAACCAAAAAAGGCAGAAATGTATTTTAGAATTTTATTAGATAATTATCCTAATTCTATTCCCGCCATTATAACCAGAAACTCTATCAGAGCCTTTCAAAAGAAAAGGTGACATAAACTTTTAAAAAATTTACGCCACCTTTAATTTTATTAACGAAAGATAAATTTATTCTTTCTTTTTTCCTCTTTTCTTACTGGTTTTTTTATCTTTCGCACCTTTTTTCTTTCTTTCTTTTTTCTCCTTCTTTTCCTCTTCTTCCTCCTCTTCTTCAAACTCCTCGCCGAAAAGTTCCTCTTTTTCCTCCAGAAGATTCTTGTCATCTTTAATTTTAACGAGTATCGTATATATCAGCGTCTGCCCAGACCCAAAAATAGTCATCGCATACCCCACAACTACAAAAGCAATCAGATAAAAAGAAATACCAAGAAAGAAACTTCCCAAAAGAGTGGACTTGGCGATCCCTTCAGTCAAATAAGGGCTCTGGACGAAAAGAACCGACGGGAACCATCGGGCCAACACCACAGGAAAGAAGTTCGGTAAATATAAATACCACTTGGCATTTTTCCACATAACAGCCCAATTATCAGAAGCCCATTGTCTTACAACCAGATTGGTCAATGAAAGAGCCATTTTAGCGAGATAAGCAAAAACAAAAACGCAAACAACAGTTGTTACCAGAAGCAACAACTCCCACAAAATAAATCTCCACGTCTGGTCATTTATAACAGAAAAAGCTTCGAATACAGTATCGAATGTATCACTATCTGTTGCGGATACTACTGCCGGAGCGATAAGAAGAACCACTCCCGCGACAACAGTAAGATAAACGATAAAAAAAGCACCTGCTATAAGAGGAAATGAAAACAAGCCGATGAAAACAGGACCCACATGCGGAATCCTGAACACCAGACCCATTACAAAACCGACCAGCAGTAAAACAGCTATAATGACCGCGAGAAATATCGGAGAACCGAAAGCCCCTTTCCAATTTTTACGCGCGTATGCCCATGCTTCTCTTCCTTCGTAAAATTCATCTCCCTTTAATTGCTCGAAAGTAATCTTTGATACGGCGGTTAGAGTTACGAGATAAAAGAACAACGCAGCCAAACAGGCGATTATATAAATAATCGTGCCCCAAATATTAAGATTCCCCTGCATAAAAGGAGAAGGGATAAATCTGTAGACCTGCCATACCGCTTTATAGCTCATACCCGAAACCATTAGAGCAGCATAAGATAAAATACTGTAAACAAGGGCGCCGTAAAATAAACCTTTTACCGCTACCCCGATTTTTCTGGGAGAAAAGCCCAAACGCCCAGCTCGAAACACATCTTGCCACCTGTATTGAAGTTCCATTTTCCCTCCTTTTACAAAAAATGATACAGGTATTTTCATAAATGTCAAGGGTGATTTTTTTGCCTTCAGTTCTTCATTTTTCGAATAGAAAATCAACGAAAAGATATCAAATAACCATACAAACTCTTGAATTTTAAGCACTTTCTAAGCATACGAAAAAAAAGAAAATCTAAATCTGTGAAAATTATAGTGTTTAGAGCTATCTACAGTGTCCTGTATTCAGGTCATTAGGTTCTACTAAATCTAACCTGATTTCTACCTTCTTTTTTTGCTCTATAAAGTGCCTTATCGGCTATTCTAAAAACCTTATGCAATGATTGTATTTTGTCCTGACGATGTGAAATTCCTACCGATACAGAAATCCCGATTCTTTTTTTACCCACCTTTACGGGGGTTTTCTTTACTCTTTTCCTGATTAATTCCATCATCATCTTTACCCTTGTCGTGCTTTGATGAGGAAAAAAAATAACAAATTCCTCTCCGCCGTAGCGGCAAACTATACCATCGGGGACAACTTCGTTTGTCAAAATACGAACCAGATGACTCAATACTTCATCTCCGGCTCTATGCCCGTATTTGTCGTTAACATTCTTAAATCGGTCGATATCCACAATCGCTATCCCGAAAGGCGGATTTGTGTCAACTTTGGTCTGCTCATTAAGAATACGTTCGCAGTAACTGCGATTATACACTCTTAGCAAAGGGTCATAAGATGCCCGATGCTGCATTCTTGCCAGCCAGTGTATAAAAATACCGATTACAAGGAAAAACGGTGCCGCGGCAAACACATAAGCATCAAACAACAAAAACTCCTTTCTGAAGCCTCCAAAATACCACCCCCCTCCAAAAAAAACAGCCAAACCAGCCAGCACCCCTCCAAGGAAAAATTGATTTTTTAGCACAAATACGGAAAGCCCCAGAGTTGCCAATACCAATATACCCGGTATAAGGCTTAACCATATATTAAAATTGTTGTTCCGAAAAGCTTCCAGAGAAAATATTTTAAAGGGTGTTTTCCATAAAAGGAATAAGACAATTATTTCTATAATAACTACCGAAATAGTAATCCTCTTCGTCCACCTATATTTCATAAACGTTGGAAGTAAAGTGCTCGCCAAAACCCCCAAAAGCATAAAAAGATAAATACCCGGAATAAAATTACCGGATGCTTTAAAAGAAAATATTCCTGCGGGACTAAAAAGGCAAAAAGCCAAAACAGACAAACCGGTAAGGTGCCCCACAAGAAAAACTTTCAAATTGTGTATCCTCGGGTAAGAAAAATAACCTACAGAAAGAGCTCCCGCGCCGGTCAAAATACCTATATAAGAAAACAGCTTAGAAAACGAATCCGGACTGAATCTCCCCGGAAGAAAACCCGAAAGCCAGTAACCGCTCCAGAGAAGCACCGCACCGAGAACAAAAACCACAATTCCCCATTTCCCTTCATAGACTTGTTCATTTAAAGAAAATGTATCGTACTGCCCTTTATCTTTCTTTTTAGACATTCACCTGTATCCCTCTGTATCAAAAATAGAGAGATTGACGATAATAGTCAAGGGAAAAAAACAAACTCCACCTCACCCCCCCTGATTAACCACAGAGTACACAGAAACCCCAACGCGGTTTTGTCGCGCTGTGAACTTTGTGGTTAAAAATAAGGGGTAGAGAGGTTGATATCGCTCTTGACTTTTCAAAAGTAAAAGTTAGTTTTCATATTATATGATTAGTTTTTCGATATTTACTCGAAAAAGGAGGAGTTAAATGATAAATAAAAAGTTGTTGGATATACTTGTTTGCCCTAAATGCAAGGGAGAATTAAAACTGGATGAAGAAAAAGAACGGTTAATCTGTAATGAATGCAAACTTGCCTACCCTATAAAAGACGATATACCCGTAATGTTGATAGAGGAAGCTGAAAAGATATGATAATATTTTGTCTATTTTCTTTAATCACCGTGCTTTCCGACACGCCTGACTCTCTTGTCATAAAGTATACCGCGGAATATCAGAAGAATAAAATCGCGGACAAGTTTCAATATAAGCTGAAAGACGGCGGATCTTTTCCGGAAGAAACAGGCCTGCCCGCATTACCTTCGGTCAGAAAAAGTATATTGACACCGGTAAACGGAGAAATAGAATTAACATACAGAGTTTTAAGCACGCTAAGCGAAAGGGGAACACCCACTATTATTAAGAATTACGGAGACGAGGAAACAAAAGAATACCCCGAAAAATATGCTCCTCTTCCGGTAACAATAACTGAAAACAGACCTTCTCCACACGGAAACACCACGATAAGCATAAATCCCTTTTCTTTCGACGGAAAAAACGTTAAGATAAGAAACGATATTCTGATTAAAATTTATTTTAAAGGAGGAAAATGGATAAGCCCGAGGGGCTATCAGAGAAATAATCCCCTGCTTTTCCTGAATACAATAAGAGGTGAAAAAATAAGAACTTCATCCGTTCAAAAATTGCGCCAGGGAGCATTTCTATACGCCAAGATAAAGACCACAGAAGAAGGACTATACGAGATTACCCCCGCGGATCTCAGACAGGCGGGAATAGAACCCTCTACGATCGACCCCGAAAAAATAGAAGTTCTGGGAGGATATGACAAAGTAATAAATTGGGATATGGACAGTCTGACAAATATGGACACACTTCCGGGAATATTACCGGCAATATACGAAATTGACGAAGACGGAACTTTTGAAGAAGAAGAGAGAATAATTTTTTACGCTCATTCTCTTTCCGGATGGGGAAGGAACAGGTTTAACAATAATGTGTTTTTTTATTACCACCCTTACACAGATACCAATGTTTACTGGCTGCGTTTTAACGGAGAAAACCCATTAGAAATGGAAGAAATTTCTCTCTCCGGAGGTGAAAACGTCACTCATTTTACGGATACGATTCATCTCGAAGAAGATGTTTACAGTCCTCTTAAAAGCGGTCTCGCCTGGGGTTGGAAGGAATTAAACACGACAGGCTCTTCAGGAGGCGGAGCGGATAACTTGCAAACGACTTTTAATGCTTCTAACAATTACAATAATCGGGCAATAATCCTGATAGGCTTTTATCCTAAATTGGAGGACACTTATGAGATAAATGTTTCTTTAAACGGACAGAGCGTCTCAAAATCGGTCGTTTCCCAGGGTGTCGAAAGAAAAGAAAGAACTGTTTTCTCGGATACAATAAACGCTCTCAATTCGGGTTCAAACAATTTAGCCGTTACACTTGAGAATCCTGAAAGTTCGATAATTATGGATTATATAGAAGTAATATACGAAAAAAGATTAATCGCGAATGAGAACAAATTATCGATAACACAGAGCGAATCATCCTTAAAAAATTATACCGCAGAAGGTTTTTCAAGCGATCCTTACATACTGAATATAAACGATTCGCGGAACCCTTCTTTGGTATCCCACACTTTCAGCAATGGGAACGCTAATTTCTCCGCCAATTCCAGAAAATTATTACTTCAGTCTTCACCGTATTCTATCGAGGGTATGTTTATAGAAAATCCTACCTCTTTATTCCAGGGTGGCGCCGACTGGATTGTTATAACCGATAAAGAGTTTACAATTCCTGCTTCAAGACTGAAAAACTGGAGAAGTAATAATATAAGAGGTATCACTGCGCCGCAAACTCGAATAATAGAAATTGATGAAATTTACGATAATTTTTCCTACGGGGTAAAGGATCCTTCAGCCATAAAGAGATTTTTGTACTGGACACAGGAAAACTGGGATCCACCCGTCAGTTATGTTTTACTATTCGGAGACGGAAGTTATGACGATAAAAATTTGACAGACGCGGGGAAAACTTCTTTTATTCCCGTACACACCGAAGAGACGACAATCTACGGAACCGGGTACCTCAGCGCGAATCCTTCCTGGGACAGCTGGTTTGTGGATTTTAATGAAAATAGAGTTCAGGATATACCGATCGGGAGAGTGACAGTCTCTAATATTACCGAGGGAAACGGATGGGTGGATAAGCTGATTGACTATGAAAAAAGCACAGGAAACTGGAGAATGGAAGCTATTCTTTTAGCGGATGACGCGATTAAAAGCGGCCGAGAACCCAGCAGAGAGTTGGATCACACAGAATTCATGGAAGACATCTCCGACATTTTGCCTGATTGGATTTATCAGGATAAAATCTACCTCATGGAATATCCCATGTCTTCTGGCGGCACAAAGCCCGAAGCTAAAGAAGACTACCTTACATCGATGTCGGAAGGAGCGCTTGCGGGCTTTTACCTGGGACACGGCAACCTCATGCAAATAACAGATGAAAAAGTTCTGGAAATCAACGACATAAACCGGTTTTTTAACTGGAGGAAAACCCCTATTTATTACTTCGGTTCCTGTGAGGTAGGTTATTTTGAAAGACCGGAACAAGATTGCATCGGGGGAAAATCCAATCTATACAAAGACGGAGGAAACGTCGTTTCAATCGCCGCGGGACGAGCAACCGGTTATACATTCAACGGAGAACTCGGAGGAAGGATCGCGGAATATCTTTTTAACATTTCCGTGCCGACCGCGGGAGACGCGTTTTTATTGGCAAAAGAAGGCGGAGGACATTCTACTTATACCTTCTTCGGAGATCCAGCCACTTCGATATTTATCGATTCAATTCCCCTGAAAGCCAATATTCCTGACACTGCTGTGGGCGGAAAACTTCTTGAAATAAAGGGTAACGCTGAGAATTCCGCCGATAAAATTTTCTGTTTTATCAATGAAGCTCGTTACGACACCGTCCTCGATGCTTCAGAAGGTATCAATACTTTTTCTTTTATACCTTTAACAATAAGAAAAGAAGGAAAAACTTTATTCCGGGGCAGCGCGCCTATAATCGATGATTCATTTTCTTTAAAGATCAACATTCCGTATAATATAAAATCCGATTCAGGCAGGATTTCTCTTTACACCCACGGGGAAAAAGAATCGTTCTTTTCCTCCCGGTTATATTTTACCGAGGGTTTGCTTCCCGAAGACACACTACCGCCAAGTGTCGAATTCAGAATAAAAGACAGAATTTTATCACGGGGAGATATTATCCCTTCTTCAGGAGAAATAGCTTTAACAGTTAAAGACAGCAGCGGTATCGACCTGAGAAAAAAATCCAATCTTCAAGTTATAATTAACAATGGTAATCCTGTTTTTTTAGCCGACAGATTCTCCTATACTACAGGGAGTTCGACAACCGGAGCCGTAAGTTTCTCTTACGAAGCTCCGGCTTTTACTGACACAATAAATCTAAAAGTGTTGGCAAAGGACAACACGGGCAATGTATCCACCGATGCGCAAATCTCGTTAAGAATAGGCGCAGAAGAATTACTCTGGAATGTAAGAAATTATCCCAATCCAATGAAAGATAAAACTGTGATAGTATATCATATTTCCGAAGAATTACCCGTCACCATAAAAATATTCACCATAGCAGGTAGACTTGTAAAAGAACTCTCTCTCGGGATCGCCAGATACGGCCCTAATTATGTGGAATGGGACGGAAAAGACCGGAAAGGCAGGAAAGTCTCTAACGGGATATACTACTATACCATAAAACCCGGCGACGCCGAACCGTATTACGGCAAAATAGCTGTTATAAGATGAAAATAGTCGGAGTTATCGGAGGATCGAAAGTTACTAAAAACATTTATGAGTTAGCCTTCAAGATGGGAAGATTGATAGGGGAAAGGAATTATGTTTTAATTACCGGAGGTCTGGGCGGAGTCATGGAAGCAGCCTCGAAAGGAGCGAAAGAAAAAGGAGGACTGGTTATAGGAATACTACCCGGAAGTTCTAGATTCACGGCGAATAAATGGGTCGATATTCCCATAACAACCGGCATGGGACACGCCAGAAACGTAATTATAGCCGCGAGCGCGGATATTTTAATAGCCATCGACGGCTCTGTGGGCACGCAAAGTGAAATCGCCTTTGGTCACATTTATAAGAAAAAAATAATCGGAATTAAATGCTCCACACCTCTTCCTTTCGAAAAAGTCGACACTCCCGAAGAAGCGATCGAGAAAGTGGACGAGTTTTTTTCAAAGAAAAACAACCACTAAGTCACAAAGACACAAAAAAACAACGAATTTATTCGACCGCGAAACACACAAAACAAACTAAATTTTTATTCTTTTTTCTGTGGTTCTGTGTCCTCTGTGGTTCAAAACAGGGTATTTGGGTGTGGGCACTTCCCTTGACAACAAAAGAAGTTTTTCTATATTTATTCGGAGATACAAACAAAGGAGATTTAAATGAAATTGGCTTTAATCGGTCTGGGGACTGTAAACAGAGGGTTGCTGGAATTACTTGCAGAAAAAAAAGAGTTTCTTTCAAAACATTATGGATTTAACCCTTTAGTTACCGCTATTTCAGACCCCATCGTGGGATCGGTTTTTTCCGAAAAAGGCATTAACATAAAAGAAATTTTATCATTGTTAGAGAAAGAAAATAGTATTAAAAATTACTCTGACGGGGAAAAAGGCTGGGATTCGGGAAGGACAATAAAAGAATCGAACGCGGATACGATTGTCGAAGCCACCCCTACGGACATAAAAACAGGAGAGCCCGGTTTATCCCTGATCCGGAACGCTCTAAACAGCAAAAAAAATGTTGTAACCACTAATAAAGGTCCGATTGTTCTGGCTTACAGTGAATTAAAAAAACTTGCCGATAAAAACGGAGTTTTTTTACGATTCGAAGGCACCGTTCTTTCCGGAACACCTGTTTTAAATCTGGTCGAGTCGACTTTTAAGGGCGTGGACATAAAAGAAGTACGGGGTATTATGAATGGAACAGCCAATTATATTTTAACCAAGATGGAAATCGGACTTTCTTATGAAGAGGCCCTTAAAAAAGCAAGAAAGAAAGGTATTGCTGAAGAACAGCCTGAAGCGGATATAAAAGGATGGGATTCCGCGGCCAAAATAGTTATTGTTGCCAACGTGCTTATGAAAGGAAATTTAAGCATCACGGAAGTTCCGATAAAAGGCATCGATAAAGTAACGGAGAAAGATATAATAAAGGCTTTAAAAGACCGTAAACATTGGAAGCTAATAGCCTCCGCTAAAAAAACGGAAAGCGGGATTATTGCTTCCGTAGCTCCCGAGATTTTAAATGATAACGATCCTCTGGCCAAGATAACAGGCTCTGTTAACGCCGTAACTTTTACCACTGATATTCTGGGGAATGTGACGATTTCGGGTCCGGGCGCGGGGAAAAAAGAAACCGGCTATGCTTTGCTGAGCGACCTTCTTTATATAAACGAAAAGGGGAATAAATAGTGGGGCAGAAAAGAGAAAGATGGAGTTCCAGATCATCTTTTCTTTTCGCCGTTATAGGGTCCGCCATTGGTCTCGGCAACGTATGGAGATTCCCTTATATTACTTATGCTAACGGAGGCGGAGCTTTTCTGATACCTTACCTAATCGCTTTAATAACCGCCGGAATACCTCTAATGATATTAGAATATTATGTCGGGCATTTCACGCAAAGCTCTCCTCCGACAGCTTTCCGGAAAATCTGGCACAAAGCCGAATGGATGGGATGGTTTGCCATACTGCTTATATTTATCCTTGCAACCTATTATTGCACCATTATGGGATGGAGTGTAAATTACCTTTTTCACTCTATAAACTTAACCTGGGGAAATACAGCTGACTCCGTAAGTTCATTTTTTTATAACAATATACTTAAGCTTTCCGATTCCCCTTCCGCTTTCGGAGGAATCAGGCTGCCGGTTATATTCGGATTGGCTGTGGTCTGGTTTTTTATCTATCTTAGCCTTTTCAAAGGCATTGAAACACTGGGAAAAATTGTATACTTTACGGTTATAATCCCCTGGTTGATTATAGTTATAATGGTAATCAGAGGATTGACGCTTCCGGGAGCGATAGAAGGTCTCAAATTTTATCTGACTCCCGACTTCTCCGCTTTACGGGACCCAAAAGTGTGGCTGGCTGCGTACGGACAGATATTTTTTACTCTATCCCTGGCTATGGGAACTCTGATCGTTTACGCCAGTT
>CAZVXD010000054.1:0-13213 GCA_964631335.1 uncultured bacterium | reverse complement strand
ATTGTATATTTTATTTTGAGATTCATTATCCTTATATTCGAGACGTGACAGAAAACCGAACCCCCCCGGTCTTCTTCTCCTACTTGTATCTTTAACCGTAATAAATTTTTCGATTCTATCGAAAAGATAAGGAGTCATTCCCTTAATAAGAAGCAATTCTTCTTTTTTGTCAAAAGGATGTCCATCTCTGTGGTTTATTATTCGCTCTGCCAGATAATTATCTACGTACGGTATGAGCATTAGTTCGATTTTCCTCGCGTTATTTATATTTATGGGATTTTCCTTTAATCTTCTTATTGTTTCTAAGAGTTCCGGAGTTGCCGTTATCTCCTGATCGATTTCAAACGGCTCTATTGAAATGAGAGAGAATAGCAATAACAGTTTTACCATCTTTTATTTCACCTGAATTGATTCCGGAAAGCGCTTCTTCGATTTTCATTCTTACAACCTCGATATTTTCGTCCTCTTCGGCTTTTTTTTCTGCGGATTTCAATTCAGTCGCTTCAAACAGGTGGATTTTTTCGTTGCTGTAACCCGGGGTAAGGTAAACCCAACCCAGGCTTTTAAGCTTGCCGGGTTTATAGTTTATTTCTTCCTGAAGTTCTCTTTTTATACAGTTTTCAGGAGTTTCTCCTTCTTCTATGGTTCCCGCCGGTATCTCGAGGGTATAGTTTCCTACGGGATAACGATATTGTTTTACAAGCAAAATCTCGGAAGAGTTAAGAAAAGGAAGGGCGGCGACTGCTCCCGGATGAGCTACATATTCTCTGAAGGTCTTTATTCCGTTCTCGAGGATAACCCTATCCGCGTTAAATTTCAGAAGATTGCCTGTAAAAATCCTTTTTTCTTCGAGTGTTTTTTCTTTCATTTTATACCCCATTTATTTTATTGAATACTGGGTTTGTTCGATAGTCGATAAATTTACGTTTAATCCATATACTTGCATGTTGTTCGGAAATAAAATATCAAAGATAAAAAAGCAAAATGGATAACATGGTTGGTCTGTGGATAGGTTAGTCTGTTGGTCTGTTTTTGTTAACTCACCAACACACCAACCCACTAACTCACTAACAAAATTTAAAATATTATTTCCCATTTTCAAATTTTATCGGTTTTGCCGCGACAGGTAGTTTACTGTAAATGTTTCCGATAATCCTAATTGCGGATGGTTCTGAACGCCTATAACGAATTCCGTATTTTGCAAATCGAATGAGAAGCCGGCGGTGGGAATTAAAGGATTGGTAAGCAGCCCGAGAGAGGCATTGAAAGTTGGGAATCTGATTTCGTAACCAAACCCCAGACCTATACCCCAGTTTTCCGTGGAGTTTATCTTTACCCCTATTTTATTCCACTCGTCGTTGTAAACACCACATAATTCTAATTCCGATAAGATCGTGCTGTTTCTGATCCATGAAACCGGGTGAAAAGATCTGAGATAGATACTGTGGTTCGACAAGGAAAATCCTATCAGGAATTCGGTGGTAAATCCGAGGTTATTTTCATCTTCTTGAGATAGACTTAAAAGAGAAGGTTTTATTATGAAGAAAGTTTGTTCTATTTGCTTTGTTAATATTCCTTCCAGTGTAAGTTCCCTGTAGAAAGAAGTGCCAAAGTGTGAAATTCCTATACCATAAGAATTATTCACCCAATCGATTTTAACAGTCTGGAGTTCCGGTACAGCATAGAGATTTTGATAGCTGGCGGAAAGAGAGTTTTCGGGCATTTCGGGTATATTCCCGAATCCGAACTCCTCCGCTGTTCTTAAAGGAGGAAACATTGCGAAAATTAATAAAAATAACATTCTTTAACCTCTGTTTTTAGTATAGAAATAGATTATATAAAGTCAAGCTTCTAAACCATTATAAATTTTTATTAATGAGAAAAAAACTAGGAACATTCATTAATAAAAGAATCCGGGAAGTATGTTCTATCGTAAACTTCCCGGAAATTTTCTTGAAAAATTTATATTAGTTTTCTGATCTTCAATATCCGATTACAGTAACAATATCACTCCTTCCTTAAAATCCAATACCAGGTTTATTTTTTGTCTTTTTTGAAGGAGAAGATTAGCGCTGTAATAAGAATTAAGAAGCCGGTTAAGCTCAAAATCGAAGCGATATTAAATATTGCCGATTCGTAAACGAACCGAATTTTATGTTCTCCCTCAGGTACAAAAACTCCGTAGAATATATAATTAGCCTTGTATATTTTTTCTTTTTTGTTATCTATATAACATTTCCAGTCCGGATGATAATTTTCCCTGTATATAAGAAATGCCGGTTTATCGGTTTTCACATTTATGATTCTCTCATTTGCGATGTTTTTTACGAGATCGGCTTTGCCCTCTCCTTTAGAAAGTAATATTTCTGCTTTTTCTTCTAAGAATACCTTATTTCCCGGTTCTATTTCTTCGGATAAAATTTTACTCGATACTTCTTCAGATGTATCCGCGACAGTATAGTTGTAAACAAGAGAAGTCCTGGGTAAAAAACTCCTGTTCTCTAAAAGCAGGTATTTTTGACCTGCGAATGCGACTTCAAATTTAGCATAGAAGCTATTATAAGCTTCGATCAATTTTCTTGTACGTTCGTTATAAGTGGATAAATCTTCGGGCATTCGAGGTCCGATTATATATTTGACGTTCAACATGGATAAGAGATGCGGATATTTGAGAAGATTTTCGGGATTGAACATAGCGCTTCTGCCTGCTCCGATGAGTTCTTGATATCTTGCGGGCGGGTTTGGCGCGTAGCCGCCCACATTTTCGATATTATGATATTGGAAATATCTGTTGCGGCTCCTACCTTCGTAGTTAAAAGGAAATACCCTGAATAATTCATTATCCTGTTTGATGAATCTGGTAATTTCATCGGCTTCAAAATATCGTTCCGGGCTTTCTACCGAAGTAAGATATTTTTTATCGATCGACCATAGATCGATGATTAAGATTAACGCCAGAATTGGAACAATGATTGGGGTTTTAACCTTTTTTTCTATAATAAAGTAAATTAGTGTCCCGTTTATGACGAAAAGAAGAGCCGAAATCCATAGGCTTTTTTTGAAACGAGAAAAATTTACGCTCATCAAATAGATTTTTTGCTGTATCCCTTCTCTGGAGATGATCCCAGACCAATTATTTGCATAGTGACTTTTCATCCAGCTTACTATACTTTTATCTCCGAGACTTACAATTATAGCGAATAGCAAAATTATTCCGGTTAATATACCCAAATAAATAAACGCTTTTTTCTTCTCGTAGTTATTTTTTTTGTCTTTAAATTTTAAAAGTGCTTCTGTCCCGAATCCTGATAGAACACAAATGCCAAAGGTGGTAAGAAAGAAAAACATCGACGGAGCTCTGAATTTTTTAGCCATAGGAATCAGGTAGTAATATACCCTGAATAGAGGGGTGTTTTTACCCAGAGCGAGGATAAGTGATACAGCTGTAAAGAAAGCAAAAAATTTGACTAATTTTTTATTTTCTCTGTAGAAAAAAGAAAAACCAAATAAAATTATAGGTAAAATACCGAGGTATCGAGAATCTAATTTAAAAGGATTTTCTCCCCAATAATTTTCCAGTATACCTGAAAAATGTGGCGCAATGAGATTGAACATTTCTGCAGTTGGCATTGACCAGGATGTAGTGTAGCTGTAGCCTTTGCTGGCTCCTCTCACTCCGTAACTTAAGGCGAGAATAGGAGGTAGGACACTTATGGAGACAATAAGGAATAGAACTAAGAAGCCGGCTGCCGAGCTTAAGAGAACTTTTAGTGTTTCGCGGTTATCGGACATTTTTCGATGCCATATTAACTCTAATATGAAATAGATTAGAACAGCGATCATTCCCCAGTAACATATTTGGGGCTGTCCGGAAAGCATTATTAAGCCGGTAATTCCTCCGAATATTAGGAAATCTACAATCTTTTTTGAATCCATCGCCCGGTGTATAAATAAAAAAGCAAATGGTAACATTATCCCGGCTATTGTTCTGCTTTGATGGCCTCCTTCTGTTGTCGATATAATTTGTCCGGCGAACATGAATGCCACAGCCCCGACAAGTGAAGATAATGGAGAAAGGTTGTAGCTTCTTAATAGAAACCACATTCCGAATCCCGCAAGGAATATGTGAATTATGTATAAAAGACTCCAGGCGAGATGAACTGGACAGATAAATTGTAGAATATTTAGAGGATAGACGAGCCCTCCGGCTCCGGTTGTTGCCACTGTCGGATGTCCTGAAAAACTAAAACTATCCCACAATGGTAATGTTTTGAAGTCTTTAACATAATTAACCCATGAGAGACGGCTTGGAAAAATCGAAAGAAGCCAGTCAGAACCGTATATCATTTTTGCCGGGGTAATAAATTCCCAGAAATATATTAACGATAAAACGAATAAAATAAAAATTATAACACTCTTTCTTTTATATAAAGATAAATCAAACATTAAAACCTCCGGTTATTAACCGTTATTTTTTGAATTCATATGTTTTATATTCAATCCCATCGATAGAATTTTTCTTATTATAAAAATCCCGAAAACACCTCCAAGGATTAAAAATCCTAAAGTTGAAAGACCTCTTTGAAGTAAAGTTACTGTTACTCCCTGCGCGAATCCTGCATTGCTTATTTCTGAGACAAAACCCACAAGGGATTCCCTTATGCCCAGATTGCCCGGTGTAATTTTGAAAAAGTAACTCATCTGACAGGCTATACCCGCAAAAAAGGCATTTGGAAAACTGATATCAAAATCCAGCACTTGATAAGAAAAAAACATCCAGAAGGCGAAAAAAACAGAACCTAACACTTCCAGAAAAACCAGTTTTATAAGTAGAGTTGTATTCGAACGCAGTTGTTTCCAGCTTTCAACCATATTATTCAATTTTTTCGCGATCCAGTTTTCTCCTGATATTTTTTTGTGCGGTAAGAAAGCAAGGAAAATCGCCAGAGCAGCTGTTCCTCCCATTATGTACCACATTTTTAGGTTCCATACATTTTCTTTTAAACCGACGTAAAGTAAAATAGCCATAGCTTCAAGGCTCAGAGTTAACGCGAGCAGAATAGAATTACCATAAACTATACTCAAGAAACTCGATATGGGAAGATTATATTTCTTTTTTAAATAAGCGGCGCTGAAAATAAAATCTCCCCGGGCTGGTATGATCAAACTCAACATGTTCGTAAAAAGATATAGACCATACCAGTCGATAAATTTTAACTTAACTCCAAAAGAAGCAGCCATTATCTTTCTGGTGTAACTTCGAGCAAAAGATAATGAAATCCATATTGGTGTTAATAATATAATGTCCTTAAAATCGATTTTTAAAAGTTCTTGAAAGATTTCCTTTCTGCCGCGCATATACAGATACAGCATAACTATAATTATTATGGTGAGTAGCCAGACAGAAATTCCAAAAATCTTATTTACCTTAATTCGGTTTTTTGTTTTCATAGATTTAATTTTCTCAATATAAAGCGGGTTGTAAGGAATGTGGCTTCCAGTGGCAAAATAAAATATCTCAATAAATGAATCTTTCCCACATTGTTAAAAAACAATTCGAGTGTTGCGGTTAAAATTACCTTTCTTGTTTTGGTTTTTTTATAAGGATTTGTTGAGTATTCCGGTGTGTTTAAACCCAGTATTCCTCCGGCTTTAATGTAAGAGTTTATTCCGTTTTTATATTTTAAGGCTATTTTTTGAGAACGGCAAACCGTTTCTTCGTTTATTTCTTCTGACTCTTGGAACTTTAAAGAAACCATCGAAGCATAGGCCTCTTCGCCTCTTTTTGTTCTTACGATTACTATGTCCGAACCGTCGGGGTGTTTTTTTATTATGTCGGGCAGCCAGGCGTCGCCAAAAGAAATGTCTGCAAGTTCTGCCGTTTCATCTGGACAAAACAGACATCGCCTCGGTGTAAGGAAATTATGAAAGCCGAAAGCTGCTTCTGCCTTTAAAAGGTCTATAATGCTTCCGTTCCTTCTATTTATATTTTTTGTGCTTCCGCCTTTTAAAAGGATATGCAAGTCTCCTAAACCACTTCCGCCTCTGTAGTCAATCCCTTTTACTTTTCTTAAATTTATCCCTCGACTTTTCAGAAAATATCTGGTGGCGTCAAAACTTTTGGTGTTTCCGCAGAAAAGACCTAAAACAAGAGAAATCCTTTTTTCTAAAGAAGGAAAGCGTTCCATAGTTTTTTTTAGACCGTGAATATGGCATGGTAATCCTACAAAAGCGTAATTCCCTTTTTTTTCTTTTCTTATTTCGTTTAATATCTCACAGACGGATACGGGACAGTAACAGCTTGTGGATGAATCTAATAATTCCTTTTCATTTCTGACTATTTTTGCTTTTGGGTAAAAGGGGTTGTCGCCCGGTGAGATAACAATGCAGCCTTCAATATTCTTGTTTTTCATTTCCGAGCGTATTATATCGGTAATAGTTCCTCCCGAGGACCTTTCGATTAAGAACTTTTTATCCTTTGATCTTGAAAGGTAAAGTTTGCGGTAAGCTCCAAAGGGTGAGGTTTTACAATTTCTGTCGAACATTTCATTCGCGAATTTCTTGAAATTTACTTCGTATCCGGGGCATACATCGACACATGTTCCACAGAAAATGCATTTTTCGAAATTAATCGAAGGTACTAATTCTCCGATTTTGTTTTCATACATATTTATAGCGTTTACGGGACATGAGGAAACACAGCTTCCGCAGCCTGCGCAAAGGTGTCTCTTTACTACATCATTGATTGTTATCTTTTCTTTTTTATAATTTTTTATAAAATCGACTATTATTTTTGCGTTGTATTTCGATAATTTTTTTATTTTAGGTAATTTAAAGTTTATTTGTTTCCTGATTTTTGTTCTGTTTTTCCATAAACGCTCTATGCCTGCTAAAAGTGAATTCTCATCGAGATTATCATAGTTTAGTGTAAATTCTTCCAATCCAAACATTCGCATCATTTCTTTATACTTATGGCTCCAGGATACCGCGAGCGTCGGAACGTTTTGAGAAATCGAAGATACTATAAAATGGAATCGAGATCCAAGAGCAACTTCTGCCTTACCTATAATGCCTTTTAATGTTTTAGCAGAAAGCTTATCTTCGATTATCATTATTCTGTCAGGGTTAAGAGACAATTGCTTGATTCTTTTGCAAATTTCCAGATCGTCGAGGGGAGATTGCCTGACAGCCCTTGAATGTGGAATCATGAGAATATCGTAATCGGTTATTTGTACAAGCTTATCTACGGCTTTAGCCATAATTTCGGAGTATACGCTTTCTCCTGTAGTTGAGATAGCCTTCTTGTGTTTTAAGTAGCCTGCTCCGAAAAAAGAACTTAAAAGACTGAAAAATTTTCCTCTGAGAAGACCTGATTCTTTTTTTCTGATTTTTTCTTCCATTTTTTCTTCCAGAACCCAACTTGGTCCTACAGCACAAAAGGACTTATCTTTTTTTATACCGATTCTACCTAATACTTTGTAAATTTCTTCTTCCGAAGGGGGTTTTAAATTAAAAGCGATATCGGGCAATTGATAGAATTTTTTCTTAGGGAGCAGTTCCCTGACGAATTTTGCGCTTTCTTCGCCTCTGACAATCAGAATTTTAGCCCTTGTGAGAAAAAAACGGGATGCAATCCTGACAAAGGGATTTTTAAAAGGTCCTAAAGCCTGGCAGCCTTTAATGTATGGAAGACCTGTAGCCAATGCCGGTAAGAGCCATAACGTATTTATTAAAAGCGCTGAAAGCGGCCTTTTATCAGAAAAGGAAATTCCCGAAATATCTATTAATATATCATTGTTTAAGTAAGCTGAAAAAGTAGCATTAGTCAGCCATCGTCTTGGTAGATCAAATATTCTCAGAAAAACATATAATATAGAAAAAGGTATACCCTTTAAAAATTGTGTTTTATTAGTAAAAGGTATTATCTCCCAGCCTTCCTTTTGGCATTTTTCTCTTTCGTTGGAGGGGTATTTCGCGAGTTGTGTAACCTTGATTCTGTCTGCTCCGAGAATTTCCTTTATTTCATCTATAATGGTTATGCTCATGGCTTGAGCTCCCATATTACCCGCCAGAGGAGCTCCGCATAAAAGAATCTTTATTTTGTATTTGTTTGTATTTTCTATTTTTATAGGCATTTATTTTGCAATTCTATTTTTAAAATTTAATACGAAATCTATCATCCAATCCGTTAGATCGATCTTATCTTCGAGCATTTTTTTTCTCTTTTTCCGCCAAATTTCTTTTAAATTTTTTTTATTTAGTAGTTCTTTAACTTTGTCAAACATAATTTCCGTCTCTTCCGGCCGATAGTTATAAACAAGCCCGTATTTTTCATCTAATTCGTCCAGATAAGGGACTTTATCAGGGAAACCCACATATGTGTTGTTTCGAAAAGAAGGAGTACCCAGAACTGCAGCTTCTGCGACTACGGTTTGAGAATCTCCTATGCACATAGTCGCATAGTTCAATAAATCAAGAAGTTTGTACGTAGGTATTTTTATTCTTAATTTTTCAATATGTTCCGGGAGTTTTACTTCCGAGTTAATGAAAACCCTCCCGTAATTCGATAGTAGCTCGATTAGTTTATTTGCCACTTCATGTGAAATACCTCTTTCTCTTATATCGTGACTCGCTTTAAAAGATACAAATCTTAAAACGAAAAATCTTTCTCTTTTTTTTATCTTTAAAGCTTTAAGAATGTTGGGATCGGGAGTGAATCTTTTAGGAGATAAATAAGCAAGTTCTTGATAGCTGGGATATGTAATATGTTTTTTCCCGAGATTGGTTTTAAAGCAATCAGGGGTGCAAATCGCGTCCATGAAAGGGTAGGCTATTTTTGATAATTTTATTAAATCCTGATTATCTTCTCCAAAATAAGCTGACGGAATATTTTTGAGTTTTCCGATATGAGAAATACAAACCGATGTACCAATCATTAAATCCGGTTTAAAAACATTCGCTACTTTTAGTAGTTTTATATCTCTTTCTATCAGCTCGATGCCAAGCCTTAGGATGCCTTTTTGAGCTTTTGATAACATTCGGTAATTGCAATTATAATGATCTAAAAGGGTTTTTAGTACGTCTCTTGTTCTCGCAGTCCATAAGACTTTATGTCCGCGCTTTTCAATTTCTTTCGAGAGATTCCTGAAAAGATGCACATGAGCCGGATGGTTTACATCGATCAGTAGTTTCATAAAATTACGGCCTTATGCTTATTCCGTATGCATAAAGTAGCATTTCTTTTAAAGTTAAAATCAGGCATGATACAGTGAATAGAAACAATAGAGCCATTTGGCTTATATTAGTTAATGAGTAGAAATTGTCAAGAGTTTTAACCTCATAACAAAACCGTTTTAAGTTACTATAAATAACGATTTCCGGAGTTTTAGCGAAAATCCGGATGAGCGAAATCTTATTCTCCCATTGACATATATTAATAAGGGCGTTATTATAATTGGGGAAATTAATGACTTTTGACGTTATTTTTTAGAATTGGTTAAGGTTGATGGAAAATTATAGAAAAAGTGTTTTACCTTCAGGATTAACGGTATGTTCAGAGTTTATACCTTCGGCATATTCGGTGATTATTGGTATTTACATAACCGTAGGGTCAAGAGATGAAGACGAAAAGAAAGCCGGCATCTCTCATTTTACCGAACATTCCGTTTTTAAAGGTACTAAAAACCGAAGCGAAAAAGAAATATCTCTTGCCATAGAGTCGAGAGGCGGTTATTTAAACGCTTCCACTTCCCGGGAGTGGACTTCACTTTATGTTCACGTGCTTCCCGAAGAAGTCGATCTCGCATTTGATATTCTTGCCGATTTAATAGAAAATCCCGAGTTTTCCGAAAAGGCGCTTGAATCTGAAAGGGTGGTTATTTTACAGGAGATTAAAATGTTTAGTGATTCTCCCGAAAGTTTGCTTTTTGATTATACTTTTAAGAGTACTTTTGGAGATGATCATCCGCTGGCAAGATTAATAATGGGGAGCGCCGAATCAGTAAACAACATAAGTCCCAGAGATATAAAGGAATTCTGGGATGGTAGCTGGACTTCTGAACGAATTTACGTTTCTGCCGTTGGTAAAATAAACCATGGTAGCCTTTGCGATTTGGTAAATAAGAAAATCATCAGGAGAAGAGGTGATGTTTTTAAGAGAGAGTTTCCCGAGGTAAAAAGTAAAAAAGTTAACGCTATTGCCAAATCCGATTTAAATCATAAATATGTAGCACTTTCATTTCCTTCTTTTTCCTACAACCATGAACTCAGGTTCGCTCTTCTGGTTGCCGGCACAATTCTTGGTTCGGGTATGAGTTCTCTTTTATTTCAGAAGTTACGCCAGGAGTTGAGTTATGTTTATGAAGTTGCTACTTTCAACGAATTTTTCAGCGACTCGGGGATTTTTGGAATTTATTTTTCTACAGATAAAAGCATGTTGTCGAATGCTTTGGAAGCTACGAAAGATTTATTGAGTTCTTTGAATTTTACCGAAGAAGAAGTCTCGATGGCTAAAGAAAGGTTGAGGGGTAATGTTGTGATATCTCTGGAAAGCAGTGGTAATAGAATGGAAAGGAATGTGAAAGAAGAAATCTGTAAGGGTAAACGTTCTACCATACCGGAGCTTCTAAAGAAAATAGAAACTGTTTCGATGGAGGAAGTGCGACGTGTGGTTCAGAATTATTTTAAACCGGAAAATTTTGTTTTAACTGTTTTGGGTGAGAAAGATAATGTCTCTTGGTGAAATTTATAATTCAAGAAGATTTTCTTTATACGATTCCTTTCTTTTTAACTTTTATAAAGAAAGATTTTCTTATTTTATAAACCGCGACGCACAGATTATTAATCTTTTTTCTGTGGCTCCTGTCAATATTCATCATTTAACCGATATAAATCCGGTTACGAGAGAAGAGGTTATAAAAAAGCTAAAATCTTATTTAGGAATATCTGAAGATTATAAATTAATTGTTCTTCCCAACAGATTTTCCGCTTATTACCTGCTTTTTTTTACTACCACAGATATTGGCGATGAGATATTGACTCCGGCTCCGATCCCCTATTTTCTTAAACAATATACAGATGTTCTTTCACTTAAAACAAAACTAATAGAAACAAATTCCGCCGAGGATTTCGATATCCCTTTGCGGAGAGATGTTGAAGATTCTTTGACACCACGGACTAAATTGCTTTATTTCTCTGAACCCGGTTTTTCGGGAAGTGTTCTTTATCCTAAGGAAAGTCTCGAAAGATTACTTTTTATTTCCAGGAACTATCAGTTGTTTTTAGCTGTGGATGAATCACTCAGTCATCTGGTAAAAAATACGGGGGATTCTATTTTTTTAAAAGATATTTCTGTTAATAATGAACGGGTAATTAGAGTAAATAATTTTTTAAGAGATTTTTCTCTCGGAGACGCGACTCTGATTGTATTGCATGATACATTATCTCCTAAAATCGAATTAATAGCCGATGATTTATTTCCGGTAACGCCTTATGATTTTGCTTTAATAAATTATTTTCTTGAAAATTCTTCTAAGATAGTACATGATAGATTAGAAGAGATTGAACAGAATAGAAATATAATCCAGGAGTTTATTAAAAACAGAAATGATGTTTCGGCGGTTTATTCTAAAAGTATTTCTTCTGTTTTTCTGAAATTACCTTTGCCCAGTGCGGATACTTTTGTTGAATGGTTACTTTGCGAATATAATAGAGACAATAGAACGGTTTTTGTCGCTCCCGCGATTTATTTTCATTCTGATACCTATGAGGATGAAGGAGAGGTTTTAATCGATTATCGTTTCCTCAATCCGGAAATTCTTGAGGAAGGTCTGGATATACTGCAAGACGCGCTTAATCAATATCTCGGATTACAGGTAGTGTAGCACACATATTTATCGATATGGGATTGAGAATTCGTGTTAAAAGACTGGACGAAGATTTGCCTCTTCCCGTATATCAGACGGAAGGAAGTTCGGGGCTGGATCTTTATTCATCCGAAGATTGTATTCTACCTAAAGGTGATTTCGGGATGATCCCTACGGGAATAGCCATCGAGATTCCTCCGGGGTATGAAGGAGAAGTCAGAGCCAGAAGCGGTCTCGCGGCAAAGTTTGGAATCGGTGTTTTGAATTCACCGGGAACTATCGATTCTGACTATAGAGGTGAAATTAAAGTTATCCTTTTTAATTTCGGTAAGGAAGATTTTGAGATTAGGAAAGGGAACAGGATAGCTCAGTTGGTTTTTACCAGAGTGGAAAAAGTTGTCCTGGTAGAAACAGACGAACTTAATTCTACTAAAAGAGAAAACGGGGGATTCGGTTCCACGGATTATTAATGATGAAAAGAACGTTCATGCTTTTTATGACACAGCTTTTACGTTTTTCTCCCTATTTTTTTCGGGGGTTTCTGGCAAGAGTCTCTGGCGTTTTGTGGTTTTATTTTGCCGGGGAAAGAAGGAAAATAGTAAAAGAAAATTTGATCACGGTTTTTGGCAAAGCTGACAGCAAAGATGTAAAAAAAGTTTTCGTGAATTTTATGAGAGTATACGGTGATATTCTAAACATTCCAAATATGACTAAATCTTATATACAATCGATGATAAAAGTTAAAGGTATCGATCATTTTGCTCGCGAGTTGAATAAGGGTAAAGGGATAATTCTTGTTTCTCCTCACATAGGGGGTATGGAATTGGCTGGTATTTATTTGACAAGTTTGGGTCTCCCTCTATACTCCGTCGCGGAAACAGCGGGCCCCGGCATAGATTTTTTTAGATTTTATAACCGGTATAGAGGACATTTCGGAAACAGGTTACTTCCTCTCGAAGACAGAAAATTACCTTTCAAATTAATCCGAGCTTTAAAGAAAAATAAGATTATAGTTTTAATCGGGGATAGAGATATTTTAAACTCTGGAATTGCAATAGATTTTTTCGGTCGCAAAGCTTCTATTCCAAAAGGAATAGCTTTCCTTTCCAGGAAAACAGGCGCGCCCATTATGGTGGGATTATTGGGTTTGGATTCTGATTCCTTACGATATTCGGGTATACTTTTTGAGCCCATATATCCTGAAAAATTTGATTCAAACGATGAATTGTTGAAAGAGGTTGTCCGTTTAATGGAAAAGGGTATAAGAATGTATCCTTTTCAATGGTTCGTTTTTCAGAGAATCTGGGAATGAGAGTTCTTTTCGTATCAGACGTTTATTACCCCCACAT
>CAZVXD010000053.1:5925-13247 GCA_964631335.1 uncultured bacterium | reverse complement strand
ACGTGTCTTCAGGAAAAGAATATTCTTTTCCTCCACTCGAAGAAATGATGGTTAAACTGCTGGAAAATAAAGGCTTGATATCGTATATTTTAAATGAGGGCTATCAGTAGTAAGTAGTGAGTAGGGAGTAGTTAAATCTTTTAACGCTCTATCTGATAATTATTAGTTTTTGTAAATTGTAATAATCTTCAGTTTGAAAGAATACGAAATATATGCCGTTTGTTAATTCTTCAAGGTTGAATATATCTGTGTATTGCCCGGCTTCTTTTTCGTCGTCGATAAAGGTTGTTATCTTTCTTCCTGCGGTATCATAAATTTTTAAGGAAACGCTACTCTTCTTTGATATAAAATATTTTATATCTATTTTTCCGGGACTGGGATTTGGATATATATAGAGATTATTATTCGGGAGCAATTTTTCGACGAATCCTAATTCTGAGCATTTTATAACACTTATACTGCTATTGTTTCCATTAGTGCAGTACAATCGGTCGGAGGTAGGGGAAAGCGCTAAGTTACTAGGAGATTGACCTACTTCAATTGTGGAAATCAATGTATCTCCAGTTCCAGATATTACCGAGACATAATTATCGTAAGGATGGGCTCCATATATCTTATTATGTTTCTCTGAGTGTATTAAATCTCTTGCACCGTCACTGAGTGATATAGAGGTTAAAACAGTGTCGGATGCTCCATCGATAATGTTAATTTCTCCAAACCCTTCTCCTTGATATATTTTGTTATTGGTTGAATTGTAGCAAAGAGACCAACAGCTACTGCCGGCATCAATTGTGCCTATAATAGAATCAGATGAACCATCTAAAACTTTAATTACATATTCCATTGTTGAGCAATATACTTTGTTATTATTGCTATTGTAAGTTAGATGATATGTTCCATGGCTTGCTACTTTAACCGTTTTTATTAAAGAATCCCCCTTACCATCTATTATGGGGACATTTGCCATATGACTTCCGCAATAGATTTTATCATTAATTGTGTTGTGGGTTGCTTCAGTTAAATCGCTGCTTATGCTATCGACAGCAAGTATTGAATCTCCTTGTCCATCAATTATAAAAACCGTTCCTGTATCGGGCATATCTACAAAGCAGTATAATTTGTTATCTGTAGAGTTGTACATAAGTTCTTCAAAGCTGTTTCCAAAAATTAGAGTATCCAAAATAGTATGCGTATAGCAATCAACTATTGCAAGAGTTTGCCAATCGCAAGCACAGTAAAGTTTATTTTCGCTAGAATTGTAGCATAAAATTCTTGGGCGGCGAGGTGTTCTGAGTGTGTCTATAATAAGATTTAGGGAACATGAAATTACATAAATATTTGCGTCTGAGGCTACGCAATAAATATAATCATTGATTGAATTATAGGATAATTCTGAAGGTCTTGCTCCAACTCTCGTAAATTTAATAAGAGAATCATTTTCGCAGTCAAATATAGTGACTAAGTCATTAACCTGGTCTGGTATGTATAATTCGTTCTGAGATTTTAAATACAGTAATGGACCTAAACCTCTATCTAAAAAATTTTCAGAAATTATAGAGTCGTTTGCTGCATTAATTGTATATAATGTTCCGCGTCCGTAATTATCACTGGCACAGAAAATTCTATCATTTATCGGATCGTATATTATTGATGAAGGGGATTCAGATAGAGAAATACTATCTAATAAAGTATTTGTCTCTGTGTCTATTATTTTGATTTGTTCAGACGAACTGGAAAGACTGGATATGGCGTAAAGCCTGTTATTTTGATAATTAATAGTCATATCCAGAGCTGCGGCACTAATTGTGTCTATTACCTTGTTGCTATCACAGGAAATTACAGCTGTAGGTCCATAGGTTGTACCTGAATAGACTTGGTTATGTACAGAATCGTAAATTATGCATTGTGGAGAACCGCCAAATGAAGATAAATCAATCGTTTCTACAACACTATCGCTTAATCCGGAAATTACCGAAATAGAACCGTACCCAAAGTTTCCGCAGTAGATTTCATTTTTTATAGGGTTAAAGCACATTCGTCTTGGATTATTTAATCCATCTAGTGTTTTTATAATTTGTTCGTTCTGACCATTTATAATTGTGATTGTGTTATCATCATAGTTGGCGCAATACAATTTATTGCTGATTTGGTTATATTGTAGGCCTCGCGGATAATTCCCTACTGAGATTGTCGTAATAATTGAATCTGTATCTCCGGAAATAATTTGTATTGTGTTTGATTCGCCATTAGAACAATAGATTTTATTTGATATTGAATTGTAGGATAAAAAATGAATTCCTTTACCTGTATTAACTGCTCCATGCCTTTCGTGCGTTGTCCCATTTATAATACATATTCTATTGTTTGAGCCAGCTACATATATTTTGTTATTATTTGAATTAAATGCAGTAACAGAAGGATAGTAAACTCCGCCAAATTCATCCGGAAGCCAAATGGTCTTCTCTAAATACTCGGCTTTGAGGTTATTAATTGAAAGAAAAATTAATATGTAAAAGATATTGTTAATGAATAAAGGTTTTCTTCTCATTTATATTTTTAGTATAGTAGAGTGGTGTAAATTTGTCAAGTTTCTCATATAATATTTATACTTGCAAATATTTTTACTACAGTTTCTATTTTCGGACAGTGTTTAATTAAAATAATTTTTTATTTTCGTTGGTGGTTTGATAATATAAACAACCAGTATAAAAAGTGCTCCTAATATGGTTGCAAGGCGAAGAAAGATTTGGTTGACGTCGGGGTAGACCAGTTTTTCGATATAGTGAACAATAAATGAGCCCGGATAAGTACTTTCGGGCTCATATCTTGCTCTTGATAAGTTTTCAAGTATAGTTAAAGGACAGAATCTTCGCAGAAGCGTTAGTAATCCGACAAAAATAATACCTGAAAGGTGAAGGGTTCTAAATAGCCACCAATCAAAGAATTTTTTCCAGAAAAATCCGCATATAGTCAAAGAGAATCCCAGAAGCATAAAAATTATCCAGATGAAATGCAAAACGACAATTATATCTGCGAATATTTTATAAAACATATCTGGTTTATAAGTTAATACTTAATTTTAAAATAACAATACATGAAAAAGTAGTTAGTAGAGAGTAGGTATTGATGAAGAGTGAAAAAAAATGGTTCTGACTTGACGGAAAGAATAAAATAGTTATCTTTATATTCAGTGTTAAGGGGGTATGAAAAATGTTATTAATTTTAGTTTTTAGTAAAATATCACAAGCTGGAGCAATTTTTTTGCTCATTTCTCCCGGCCCGGCACAGGTCGGTATGGGAAAAGGCGGAGTCGCGTATTACGATAATATTGCAAGTGTTTATTATAATCCTGCAAGTATCAATCTTATAAATCCCGGCGTATTTGTCCAGAATACACCAATTAAGTTACCTTGGAATGTTTGTTTTGCCGAATTCGGAAATAATATTATAAACGAAGTTGCAAATAGGTATTATCCTTCGGACAGTGTTTCTTATTCTCCTGAAAGGTTGCCGGGAGTTTACGCTGGAATGAAATATATCTACGGAGGAATTAAATTTCCGGAAGTAGGAGACTATAGTTTTGGAATAAATTATACTTTTTTGAATTCCGGGCAAGTATCCTTAGAAGTTCCGGATGATAGTATAACATATATGCAACATGACTTCGCGATTTCTGCTAATATTGGGAGGTCCTTTTTTGATGATATTTTATCTACAGGAATAAATCTTAAGTATGTTTACAGTTATTTCGCTTCGGAAGAAGTTCTCGAGTGGCTTTCGATGGTTACCGGTATTGAAATGAATGGAGGAAAAGGTTCTGCTTTTACTTTTGATATAGGGTTTTTAGTGAAGGATCCGGTAGGTTTTTCATCCCTGGGGGTTTCATACAGTAATGTTATAGGTTCAATGAAGTATCTGGAAAATAGTACTTCAGATCGATTGCCGGGTTTCATAAGAGCCGGAATTTCTCTTTCAACTGTAGATTTAGTTTCCTATGCTTTAGAGAAATATTATTCTTTTCCTCATGATTTGACAGATTATTTTCGGTTTAAATACACAAGAGAAGTACTTAGAGATAGAGTTGGAAATGAACACGAGACATGGCATTCTTCAGGTTTTGAATTTGAGTTCTTTAATTGCGTTTATCTCCGTGAAGGACGTTTTGAAGACAGCGAAGGAGGTAGAATCGGGAAAACTCGTGGATTTGGACTGAGATTAGGTAATATCAGATTAGATTATGCCGATGATTCAGATATCTATGCTTTCTATACAACGAATAACCAAATTAGTCTTTCGATAGATATTATGGAAGGAGATAATAAATATTATGCCTATCCATTGTCACTAATATTCCCCGGAGCTGGCCATATGTATATGGGAGATCAAAAGAAGAGCTTTATATACGGAGGCGGCGCGACTCTTATTTCTATGTTGGATCCCATGGGAAATGAAAACAGAAAAGATATTTATAACTACTCTTTTTATGCTATTTACTTAGCATCGATAGTCGACTTTATAATATCAAACTTGAGAGAATGATTAGGTTTTAGGTGATAGGTTTTGGGTTTTAGGCGAAAAACCGACTGACGACAAAGGACCTGCTAATAAAGAAATTAAAACATTGTGTTCTTGGTGTTTATGTGTGAGAATAATTTGGTGTTGTGAGTTGGGAGTTTTTAAAAAACAGAGATATATTTTTCTTTTTCTTTCTCTGCGGGTTCTGTGGTTCAAATATTGTTTTTTCCTTCATCTAAAAGAACTGCCACGTAAGGCAATTCCCTGAAAAGATTATCGTAATCCATACCGTAGCCTACCACGAATTTATCGGGAATTTCAAAACCCACGTAGTCTGCTTTAAAATTGTTTATTCTTTTATCCGGTTTATCGAGAAAAACACAGGTTTTTATAGAGGCAGGATTTTTCTTTTGAAAATACTCTTTTGCGAAGGCTAATGTTCTGCCTGTATCCAGTATATCATCCACGATTAAAACCCATTTGTTTTCAATATCGCTCGTAATATCTCTCAGCATTTTTAATTTTCCGGAAGATACTTTACCGGATCCGTAGGATTCGACAGTTATAAAGTCGAGTGAAGGGTGTCTTTCATGAACATAAAGGAGCCGTAATAAATCGGATAAAAACACAAAACTACCTTTGAGAATACCTATTACAAAAAGATCTTTCCCTTTGCTGTCTTTAGCGATTTCTTTAACCAGTTCTTTTACCCGGGTTGCAATTTCTTTTTCGCTTATTAAAGTTTCAAATTTCATTCCTCTTATCGTTTTCATATTACTATAATTTTAGGAATCCGAAAACAAATGTCAAGAGCGTATTCCGTACCTAACTACAAAAACCTGTCTCACATAAAGAGAAAAAAACCACAAAGCTTTTTTTGCTATATCTTAATCTTTTTAATGAATTAATATAAATATCCTTATTTTTATCCTTCCTAACTTTCTAACTGCCTAACAATATCATTAATCAGTAGCCTTTTCCCAGACTTTCTTTAAAAAAGATTCTCTTCCGGAACCTACCTTGTAGTTTTGGTACCTTATCGGGCAAGTTTTGTAGTAATTCTGATGATAATCCTCAGCCGGGTAAAACTCCACAGCTTCTTTTATTTCGGTTACTATCGGGCTATCGAATTTGTCGGATTTTTCTAAAGTTTTTTTTGATTCTTCGGCAATTTTCTTCTGTCTTTCATTATGGTAAAAAATCGCGGTCCTGTATTGAGAACCCCTGTCGGCGAATTGCCCTCCCGGGTCGGTGGGATCTATCTGCTGCCAGAATATTTCTACAAGTTCTTTATATTTTATTTTGTTGGTATCGAAAGTAACCTGAACCGCTTCGTAATGACCTGTTTTACCGGAAGAAACTTCATAGTATGCAGGGTTTTTTGTTTTTCCGCCGGTATAACCTGAGACAGCTTCTTTTACACCCTCTAATTCATCAAAAGCCGATTCTATACACCAGAAACAACCACCGGCGAAAGTGGCCTTTTCTAAAACTTCTTCTTTCATTTTTATTTCTCCTTCTTTACTTTTTCCATTAATTACGAAAGGCAAAAGAAAAGTTATTAATATCGAAAAGCCGATAAGTATTTTTTTATCTAAAACCATTATTACTCCTTTTGAAATTAAAGACCATATATCGAATCAATAAGTTCCAATAAAAAAAGCCCCTGCGTATTACATGCAAGGGCTTAAAAAATTAGGGTAAGATATGGTCTAAATTAAGCTTTACCCGCCGAATTTAAAACTTTTTCATTTTTATTTTTATACATTTCTATCAAAGCCTCTCGTGCCGGTCCGAGATATTTTCTGGGATCGAAATCCTCGGGTTTTTCCGCGAGATGTCTTCTGACTGCCGCGGTCATCCACAATCTTCCGTCCGAATCGATGTTTACTTTGCAGACATTATATTTTACCGCTTTTTGCAGCTGTTCTTCGGGAATACCGATAGAGTCTTTAAGCGCTCCGCCGTATTCATTGATTATTTTCACCGCTTCCGGCGGGACTGAAGAAGAACCATGGAGAACTATCTGGAAACCGGGTATTCTTTTTTCTACTTCTTCGAGTATGTCGAAGCGAAGCGGCGGGGGTACGTAAACGCCGTTTTCGTTTTTCGTGCACTGTTCCGGTGTAAATTTATTCGCTCCGTGAGAAGTTCCGATAGAAATTGCCAGCGAGTCTACCCCTGTTCTTTCAACAAATTCTTCGACCTCCTCCGGTTTAGTATAGTGTGTTACTTCGGACTGAACTTCTTCTTCTATCCCGGCAAGAACTCCCAATTCGCCTTCGACTGTTATATCGTATTGATGAGCGTAATCTACTACTTTTTTAGTTAATGCTATATTTTCATCGAAAGGTAAACTCGACGCGTCTATCATTACAGAAGAAAACCCGGATTCAATAACAGATACACAAAGTTCGTATGAATCTCCGTGGTCGAGATGAAGGGCTACCGGAATTTCTTTTAATCCTTTTTCCTTAGCCAGGTCTTTCATCATTTCTATGGCACCCTGACCGAGATATCTTAATAGAGTCTGGTTGGCGTATTTTCTTGCTCCCTTTGATACCTGAAGTATAACAGGGGATTGCGTTTCCACGCAGGCGGTAATTATTGCCTGCAATTGTTCCATATTATTAAAATTATAGGCGGGAACAGCGTAACCGCCGTCTAATGCCTTACCCATCATTTCACGGGTATTAACAAATCCTAAATCCTTGTAAGATACCATAACTTTAGCCTCCTAAATTTGAAGTTTCTTTTCCTTTTGAATTTAAACAACTTTAATATAATCAAAAAAAAATCAAACGCAA
>CAZVXD010000053.1:0-5825 GCA_964631335.1 uncultured bacterium | reverse complement strand
TTATCTTGCTATTATAAGCTTACCCTTAATTCCATTACCCCGATTATTCTTTACATGCCAGAAATATATGCCGCCCGGGACATTTTCTATATTGTATCTATAAGTTGTCGCGGAAATAACACTGGATTTATGTATTAAAATTCCTTTAAGATCGAATATTTCGACGGTTACATTTGGATTTAAGTTTTCAAATAGTACTTCGTTTTTCTTAATTATTATCTTACAGGGATTTTGTAATTTTTCATCAATAAAATTACCTCCGGGAGGATTGTATTCATAAGCTCCTATGTCGTATCTGCTTCCGTATGGTCTGGAGATATTATCAAGATCACATGTTACTATAGCGGAAACAGCGGAAGTGCCCGAATCGACTGCTTGAGAAGAGGCCAGAAGGTGAAAATCCCCATTTCCCCAGTCTGCAAAAATTTGATCCATAGAATCAGCAAGCATTGAATGAGTGTCATACCCCAGTTCTTGCCATTCGGAAAGGCTTATTGCCGTTGCGTCCCCGTCTCTGCTAATCGCGTCTATAACAATGTTATAATCACTGTAAAATTCGTTTAATGAAACCTCATCTATAGCTATACTCCCATGCCAGGAATGAAGATTAATGAGTATATTATTATAAAGAGTATCGGCAGTTGTGCTGCTGTCGCCGATATTAACGCACCATCTGCTGTCGGACGCGTTAATTATTGTATTATTATATATTTTTGTATTATATGAACCGTAAGCAGATCCTCCCTTGTAAAGACTGATACCGCTTGCATGATTTTGATATAAAAGATTATTGAATATTTTTGAATCAGCCACTCCCGAACAATTAATTCCAGAGCCTCCGGCTTCTCCATTTTCATATACAATATTGCCTTTGATTATTGCATCGGTTATCATACCGTCTCCTCCCATGCTAAGATCGCCGTTCATATGAATTCCGCAGCTATTGTTATGATGACAAATATTATACCTTATGATAGGGTGATCTCCGCTGTTTGAATGGTATATGCCATGTTCATCCCAGGAGTAAGCGCATAAATTATTTTCAATCACGGCATAATCTACAAATCCCGTGAATATTCCACGCGAGTTATTTAAACAGGTATTATTTTTTATTGTTATGTGTTTCGCGGTTGCCAATCGGATACCGTTTCTAGGGATCCCTATGACAATAAATCCGTCTATTACAACCCAGTCCGGACCTTCAAGATTTATACCGTCGTCGGTACGAGGGTTTTCGCTTGTAATTCTTACGTTATCTCCGTTTGCCATAAAAACAATCGGGTCGGATTCCGTGCCGTCTATTCCTCTTAGATCGAAACCTTGATAGTCTCCGTTTAATACGAGAACGGAATCTCCTGCCGTAACGGTGTTTGCGGCATGCTGAATAGTCTCAAAGGCGGAATCGGCAGATTCTCCGTTATAACTATCGCTGCCATTATTTGAAACGTAGTAAGTTTTTGTTAAGGAGGGGAGAGACGCTAACCACAAAAGAATAATTATATATTTTTTCATAATAGCCTCCCGAATTCCAAATAAATGTTTTTAATACTTATAAATTCGAAAACAAATAAAAGAGGGGATTACTTTTTAGCTGAGTGCAGCGTCCGCTGCGAGTAGCTCAGCCCGGTATCTGTGATACGTAATCCCCCCGTTATTCATATTATAATATAAAATATGTTTTTTGGCAATACTTTTTCTTATCTTGTTTTGCAAAGCTTTTCAGAAATGGATTTAAAATCTGTTTTTTACATTACCTATAGGCTCTACATGTGAACATTAGGTTGAAGCAAAGAGGTTGACAAATTAAATTTAAATCATAAAATAATAATTGAAGAAAGGAAACAAAATGGAGGAAAAAGAAACATTTGATTGGATCGGTGTAGATGGTCAGCGTTACACCTATTATATTCATGACTTGCCTGCTGATTTCAAAGAAGGTAAATTAGGGAATTACATTTTCGCGAGGAAAAGTGAAGATGGAAAGTGGACTCCTATTTATATAGGACAGGGAGATCTGGGAGTCCAAATAGGTACTTATCACCTTCAATCTAAATGTATAAAAGATATGGGAGCTACTCATGTTCATGTGCATTCGAATGATAGCGAGTGGGTAAGGATGTCGGAAGAACACGATTTACTTGAAAGTCATTTGAAAGTATTCGAGCCATTCGGGTGTAATTTTAAAGAAGAGGAAAGAGGGGAATAGGGGAGCGTTTGAAAAAAGGTTTTATTTTAATAGTTTTTACCTTATTTTTCACCTGCAGCACGGCTAAAAAGAACAAAGAAATTGATTCCGGATCCAATTATATATTATTTGATTATATAAATTTGTTGGATGGAAAAGATTATTATTCGCTTTTAGACATTATAAAAAACGGAAAGTCTGAAGATTTTTTTACTTTGAGAATGGCTTATACTAAGACAAAAATATATGATCCCTACGATTCTAAAATCGACGGATTAAGAAAACAAATAGAGTTTAATATAGAAGAAAAAAATTTTAATAAGGCTCTTAAAATCGCTGGGGAAATTCTGGGAAAAAGATATATAGATATTAGAACCCATTTATACTGTAGGAACATATACAATCAGATCGGCGACTCAGTAAAATCAAATTATCATAACGGTATTTATAACGGTTTGCTAAATTCTATTTATTTCTCCGGGGATGGAAAGAGTCCTAAGACCGCTTTTATTGTAATAGAGATTTCGGAAGAGTATGATTTGTTAAATTGGTTAAATTTAACTCAATCTGAGCAATACTTAACGATAAAAGACGGTTACAGCTTTGACATAATAAAAGCTTTCAATGAAAATAGAGAAACGGAATTGTTTTTCAACATCGAATTGGCTTTAAAACGCTTTTCGGAAGAAATGAATTTACAGAAATACGATTAGCGTTTTTAACAGGTTCCGTTATAAATTTCTATATTAAATATTAAGATATAAAGAGGGGAAGGAGATACATATGTCATTTGTTAAAAACCTGTACGCTAAATATCTTTACAGCAAAGGCTTAAACGCGCAAAAAACCGGAAAGCTACCCATAGCGATCGGTTTAATGGAGCAGAGCTCCGATGTTCTCTGGGAAATGATTTCGGAAGGTGAAGATAGATACGAGGACGAGTACGCCAGGACGAAATTGAATTTAGGATTAGTATACCACAAAATGGGGAAATTAGATGATTCGATATGTTCTTTTCAAATATCGATTCTCAAACTAAAAGCGCTTGTTTCTAAAGGCAGAACCGATTTACTCGAAGATTTAACTAAGGCTGAAACGGCGTTTAAGCAATTATACGGAGGAGAAGGAGGGCAGACCTCTTAAAGTCCCTTCTCTGTATTTCTTTTAAATTTTTTAAGAAGCTTTAAATAAAAGAATTACTATAAATATAAAAACATAACTTCTCTACATTTATAAGGTTTTCTCTTGACTTATTCGTTTGTCGTTTTAAATTTTGGTTATGAGTAAAATATTTAAAACTTTATTTCTAATTATGTTCTTATTTCATGGATGTGTTAAAGAATGTCATTTAAGATACGAACCTGAAAAAGGTAATATCTCTATAGAACCCTTAAATTTAAATACAGAGATATCCGTCGATGTAAAAGAGTTAAAAGGTATTAAAACAGAAAAAACTGGCTCGGGTTGTTGGTTTCCCGAAATAAAAAAAGAGATTGGGGAAGCTTTGGATAAAGATTTAAGAAAAAATCTCTTTCCTATTGCTGACGAAGCCGCGCCTAAGATATATTTATCTATTGAAGTTTTGCTCGAATATCAACAACAAATGCATATTGGAGGAACTCTCCTTGCTTCTATTCCTATGTTTTTAGGTACAGCAATTGGTGTAGCTAAAGGAAGCAATCTTCCTCAAGAACAATTTGTAGTAGGTTATGCGTATGGACTCCTAGGTATTGGTTACGGAGCGTTGGGATCAGCTTTTTTGTATCTTGTCCTGCCGACGCAAATAGGTATAGGTAACACTAAAATTAGATGTAATATTTTTGGTAATAACGGAGAATTAATAGACAAATATAGTAGTAAAGCAGAAATTGAAAAGAGCTTTGGTGAGATTGCCGCCCAGCAGTTCGCAATTATCATTGTCAATAATTCCCTTAGAGAAGCATTGGATAGCCTTAAATTTAATATAAATGAAGATAGAAAGGAAATATTAAGTTTAGCTGAAGAATATCAGAAAAGAAGCAGAATCAAAAAAATAGAGTTGAAAAACAATATCAACCAAACTGATTAACTAATAAATAATAGTGAAATAAACGGGTTGACAAAAATACCAATAATAATAAGATAATTACCAGTTTCTATTTTATTATTTATCTTAGAGGTTAAAAAAAAGATGATTGTATTAAAAGGGGGATTAAATAAAAATGAAAACTTACAGAATCGCAGTAATACCGGGTGACGGCACTGGTCCCGAGGTAGTAAGAGAAGGGTTAAAAGTTCTCGACGCTGTTCAATCGAAGTTCGGGTTCAAATGCGAAACTGCCGAATACGATGTGGGAGGAGATAGATATTTAAAAACCGGAGAAGTTTTACCTGATTCAGTGCTCGAAGAGCTTAAAACTTTCGAGGCAATATACCTTGGTGCTATCGGTCACCCTGAAGTAAAACCGGGTATTCTGGAAAAGGGAATCTTGCTTAATCTGCGTTTTGCCCTCGACCAGTATATCAATTTAAGACCGGTAATACTTTACGACAAGAGATTCTGCCCCCTGGCAAATAAGGAAGAAAAAGATGTCGATTTTGTCGTAGTAAGGGAGAATACTGAAGGATTATACTGCGGTTCCGGAGGTTTCTTAAAGAAAAATACTCTGGATGAAGTTGCCGTTCAGGAAAGTATTAATACTTTTAAGGGAGTGGAACGCTGCATAAGATTTGCTTTCGAATACGCTAAAAAAAGGAATAAAAGAAAACAGGTTACACTCTGCGGAAAAACAAATGTTTTAACTTTCGCTTTCGATTTATGGGAAAGGACCTTTTATAAAGTCGCCAAGAATTATCCCGATATAAAAACCGATTACGCTCATGTGGATGCAACGTGCATGTGGATGGTCAAAAATCCTGAATGGTTCGATGTAATCGTCACAGATAACATGTTCGGAGATATTATAACCGATCTTGGAGCAATGGTTCAGGGCGGTATGGGTATTGCTGCCGGAGGAAATCTTAACCCGGAAGGAGTATCCATGTTCGAACCAATCGGCGGAAGCGCTCCTAAATACACCGGGAAAAACGTTATAAACCCCTTAGCCGCGATATGCGCGCTTTCTTTAATGCTGGATACTCTTGGCGAAGAAGCGGCTGCTGAATCGGTCGAGAATTCCGTTAAAAAGGTTGTTAAGGAAAAACTTGAAAGTCTTTCCGCGGGTAAGATGGGATATTCAACCAGCGAAGTAGGAGATCTGGTTGTCGAGAATCTAACTTAAGTCAAATTCTGACCGGTGCCGTCCTAAGGTTGACGGACAAAAAACAACAAAGGAAAGAAGTGTGATTTTACTGGAGGTAATAAAAGATGAATAAAAGATCCTTTTCTACTCTGTTTTTTACTCTTTTTGTTATAATAACTATGTCCTGTAAACAATCCGTAACCTGGGAAGATGCCCCTGTATCGGTAACAACCATGCTCATGGGGAATCTGGAATTACTGGTTCTAAGCCCTGAAAAAGCCTATTCGCAAAATGAAAAAGATGAAATCATTGTTCTTGAGACACCTCTTCAACCTGTTTCGGAACTTAAGAATTATTGGGATGGAAACTCCGTTTATTTCGGATCAGAGAAGGACGGAGCGGCATTCACCGAATTCGGA